>JANOWX010001166.1:0-4139 GCA_031418175.1 Acidobacteriota bacterium
TGTGCGAAGACAACGGCATCGGCATCTCGGTCGAAACGCCGCGCAACTGGATTCACGATTCGTTCCGCGGGCAGCCGCACCTGCAATACTTCGAGGCAGGCGGCGCGCTGGATGAAATCTATGAGGTGGTGGAAGAAGCGATTGATAAGTGCCGCACGACGCGCGCGCCGGTGTTTTTGCACCTGCACGTGACGCGGCTGTGGGGCCACGCGGGGACGGATGTCGAGACGACTTATCGCACGGTGGACGAGATTGCCGCCGCCGAGGCGCAAGACCCGTTGCTGGTGAACGCACGTTTGTTGATCGAAACGGGCGCGGCCACGCCGGTCGAATTGCGCGGCATGATGAACAGCGTGCAGGCGCGCATTGACGAGGCGCTGGAACGCGCGATTCGCCGCCCCAAGCTGACCACCGTCGAAGAAATCATCGAACCGCTCGCGCCCTATGCCGAAGAGGCGATTCGATTGACGGCCGAGCCGCAAGCCACACCCGACGCGCGCCTGAAACTTTTTGACAACGCCTTGCCTGAACACGCTACCGCGCCGACCAAACGCACAATGGCCGCGCACATCAACGCCGCGCTGGCCGATGAGATGTTGCGCCTGCCTGAAATCATCGCGTTTGGCGAAGACGTGGGCAAAAAGGGCGGCGTCTATTACGTCACACAGAGCTTGCAGAAAAAGTTCGGCAGCGCGCGCGTCTTCGATACCTTGCTCGACGAGACGACGATTCTGGGTTTGGCCCAAGGCGCAGCAATGGCGGGGCTGCTGCCGATTCCTGAAATTCAATACCTGGCCTACCTGCACAACGCGCTCGATCAAATTCGCGGCGAAGCCTGTTCGCTGGCGTTTTTCTCGTCGGGCCAATTCACCAACCCGATGGTCGTGCGCATCGCGGGGCTGGCCTATCAGAAAGGCTTCGGCGGCCACTTTCACAACGACAATTCGATTGGCGCGCTGCGCGACATTCCCGGCCTAATACTGGCCGTGCCCGCGCGCGGCGACGATGCGGCGCGGATGTTGCGCGGAGCCATCGCCACGGCGCGGGCGTGTGGCCGTGTGATCTGCTTCCTCGAACCGATTGCGCTGTATCACGAAAAGGATTTGTATGCCGAGGGCGATGGCCTGTGGCTGAGCGATTACCCAAAACCAGGGGTACCGGGCGAGATGCTGTTGCCGGGTGAAGTCGGTGTTTATCACCCGGAGGCCAGCGATGTATTGATTGTCAGCTATGCGAATGGCTTGCGGCTGTCGTTGCGGGCGGCGCGCGTGTTGAAGGAGCAACACGGCATCGCCGCGCGTGTGCTGGATGTGCGCTGGCTCAATCCGCTGCCCTTTGCGGCGATTCGGCAACACGCGGCGGAATGCGGGCGCGTGGTCGTGGCCGATGAATGCCGGGCGACGGGCGGCGGGATTGCGGACGCAGTGATCGCGGCGCTGGCTGAAAGCGGATTCAGCGGCGCAATGCGTTCGGTGCGCGCGGTGGATTCGTATGTGCCGTTGGCGGCGGCGGCGAATCTGGTGTTGATTTCGGACGCGCAGATTGTTGCGGCGGTGCGGCAAGTTGCTGGCTGAGTGGAGGGCAACTATGTTTGCCGAAGTTGATTGGGATGAAGAGAAAAACCTGCTCAACCAACGCGATCACCAGGGCTTGACGTTTGAAGAAGCGGCGACGGTTTTCGATGACCAGTATGGCCGGATCGTGCCGGATGACGCGCATTCGTTTGGCGAACGCCGGTACACGTTGATTGGAATGAGCAGCGCGGGGCGGCTCCTGCGGGTGACGTATACGGAGCGCGGACGCCTGCTGCGCATCATCAGTGCGCGCCGGGCGGACAGAAGAGAAAGGAAACGCTATGAACAAGGAACTTGATTGGAGCAAAGCGCAGCCGAATAAATTCGCCGGCAAACCGCTGGCGATTGTCGGTGACCGGCAACGGCGCAAGTTGCCGCCGCCAGCAGGAAAATTTCTGTTTCGCTTCACCTTCGTTAACGGCACGCAGATGGAGGTGCCGGCGGACACCGAAAAAGCCGCACGGGAATGGGTGCTCGGCTATTTTGGCTGGGCGCGGATGCCGCGCGGCTGCCAGCTTGAGCGCGTGGCGAATGTAATCAACAAACAACAAGCGGCCTGAAGCGCCGCCGTTGAGCGAGAGACCGCATGCAAAACACACCTTCAGACCAACCCCCGATTCCCAAATACGGCGACCGCTATTTTCTCGAAGGCCCGAAATCGCGCTCTTCGGAACTCTGGATGCTGCTGCGCATCTTGCGCGAATTCATCCGTGGCTTCCGCGTACTGCATTTCGCCGGGCCCTGTGTGACGGTGTTCGGTTCGGCGCGCTTCAAGGAGGATCATCCCTACTACCAACTGGCGCGTGAGGTGGGCGCGGCGTTGGTGCAGCAAGGCTTCACCGTGATGACGGGCGGCGGGCCGGGCGTGATGGAAGCGGCCAATCGCGGGGCTAAAGAAGCCGGCGGCACGTCTATCGGTTGCAACATCATCCTGCCGTTTGAGCAAAGTCCGAACCCGTACCTGGATCAGATGCTGGAGTTCCGCTACTTTTTTGTGCGCAAGGTGATGCTCATCAAATACTCGTATGCTTTTGTCGTGCTGCCCGGCGGTGTCGGCACGATGGATGAATTGTTTGAGGCGTTGACCTTGATCCAGACCAAGAAGATTCGGGACTTCCCGGTCGTGCTGATGGGCAAGGCCTATTACGCGCCGATGCTCGAATTTATGGATAAGATGCTGGCCGAGAAAACCATCGGTCCGGCAGACCTGAATCTTTTCCTGGTCACCGATTCGATTGACGAAGCGATGGCGCATATCGAAAGACACGCCGTCGAAAAGTTCGGCCTGCTGCGCCGCAAAGCGCCGTCCGCTGTGCCGCTGTTGGGCGAACGCACGACGGGCAAACTCAAATTGCCGCAGGCGAATTAAGCGTAGGACAGACTTTAGTCTGTCCTACGCAGATTGATCGAATAGCAGCGAATAGCCAGACCGGACAGACTAAAGTCTGTCCTACCATTGCACAGGAGATTAGTGATGGAATCCAGTTCAGTTCAAACACCAACCGAAAAATACATGAAAGCGCCGGACAAACGGCTCAACATCCCGCAACCGCCCAGCTTCGCCAACGCCGCAGAGGCGCGCTTGTATTGCAAACAGCGGCTGGCCGCGGCCTTCCGCCTGTTTTCAAAATTCGGCTTTGACGAAGGCGTCGCCGGGCACATCACCGCGCGCGACCCCGAACGCCCGGATCATTTCTGGGTCAACCCGTTCGGCGTGGATTTCAGCCAGATTCGCGTGTCGGACTTGATTCTGGTCAATCACAAAGGCGAAGTCGTCGAGGGTGATTACCCGGTCAACGCCGCCGCCTTCGCCATCCATTCGCAAGTGCATGCGGCGCGTCCCGACGCGAATGCCGCCGCGCACGCGCATTCGATGTACGGCAAATCGTGGTCGGCACTAGGCCGCCATCTTGACCCGCTGACGCAGGATGCTTGCGCCTTTTACGAAGACCACAGTTTGTTCAACGATTACACCGGCGTCGTGCTGGACGTGGAAGAAGGCCAGCGCATCGGCCAGGCGCTGGGCCAGCACAAAGCCGTCATCCTGCGCAATCACGGCTTGCTGACGGTGGGTCAATCGGTGGACGAGGCGGCCTGGTGGTTCATCACGATGGAGCGCAGTTGCCAGGCACAGTTGCTGGCCTGCGCGGCGGGCGAACCGATCCTGATCGAGCACGAACAGGCGAAGAAAACCCACGGCCAAGTGGGTAGCCAATTGGCGGGCTGGTTTCAATTTCAGCCGTTGTATGGGCGGATTGTGCGGGAGCAGCCGGATTTGTTGGAGTAGCTGGCTGACGATCAGTGGAATCAATACAGCCCGAAGATGGCGCGCAATCCTTCATCAACTTGCATCATCAAGTCTTCCGGTAGTGCCTCAATGAAGTCGATCAAAAGCGTCTTATCAACGGTCAGGATTTGAGAAACATTGGCGACACTGTCGTGCTCAAGGCCAGTTAAAGAGGCAGGCAGAAAAATATTGCCAGGCGCGCGCGCCAGTCTAAGGTTGGAAGTGATGACCACCACAATGACCGTGTTAATGCGGCTGTAATTGAATTGGTCATCCTG
>JANOWX010001167.1:0-8692 GCA_031418175.1 Acidobacteriota bacterium
CGAGTCAAGCCCTTGCTCACGCGCGGGCTACTGACACATCCCATCTGACTTCTCCACTACCCAAAAGAATACCACGGGGGACACCGGAAGCATTGGGGTAGGAAAGGATTCGGAACACGCGCGTTGGCAGCGCGCCGTGTCAACGTCTTCGTCGCGCACCAGCCAGCGCACGGCTTGGGACTTGGCCGAGAGCCACGACGCCAGCGCCGTGCGCAGATTGCCCAGATGCAATGCGCCGGTGGGAGACGGCGCAAACCGTCCGACTGTCATGGATGGTGGATTGGATTGGATTTGGAGGTGAAAAACATTTGCCAGAGCGCCATCACGATTGCGCCCGCGCCCGTGCCCCACAGCACCGCCGGCACGCCGTGCCAGCCCGCGCCGCCCGTCCCGCGTTCGAGCACGAAAGTCAGCGCCACCGAAACGGCAATTGCCGCCAGCGCCGCATTCGCGCGCACGTGGCGCGTGTACAAGCCCGCCAGCAACGGCAGCAACAGCGCCGCCGACATCAGCGTGTAGAAAATTTTCAGCGCATCAATCACGCTGGGCAGCAACATGCCCAGCAGCGCGCCCAACGCCCCGCACAGCACCGCTGTCCGGCGCACGACGCGCAATAACTGACGATCATCCGCCGCCGGATTGATGAAGGTTTTGTACAGGTCTTTGCTCAACGAAGTGCTCAGCATAAACAACACCGCATCCGCCGTGCTGACTTCCGCCGCAAAGATCGCGCCCAGTAATAAACCGCCCAGCCAGAGCGGCAACGCTTGCACCAGCAAGGTGGGCAAGGCCAATTCGCGGTTATCCAAAGCAGGGAACTGCGCGCGGGCAATCATCCCCAGCAACGCGGGCACTGCGGCAAAGGCCAGCAGCGCCAAAGCATTCAACGCCACTCCGCGCCGCACCGCGCGTTCATCGCGTGCGCCAAAGATTTTTTGCAACAGCCCCGGCGAAATCACGAACGACGGCACCAGCAACGCCAGATACTTCAACACGCCCGCCGCGCCGATGCCGGTTAGACTCAAGTAGGCGTTGGAATCTTTGACCGCATCGCCCAAATCGAGCGACATCTGCAAGCCATAAAACCCGCCGCTTTGCCGCAGCAGAAACCACAGCGCCAGCCCGAAGCCGACCAGCTTCACGCACAACTGCATGGCGTTCACTTTGGCCGTGCCCAGCAAGCCGCCCGCCGTGAAATAGAGCGTCGCCACGCCCGCGCCGATCAAACAGCCGACGGGTTTGCCCAAGCCCGCCGTGACATTCAATATCCACGCCACCGCGATCAACTGCCCGGCCAAAATCGCCAGCGCGCCGATCCACAACAGCAACGCGACGACGCCACGCACGCGCCGGTCGTAGCGGAATTCCAGATAATCGCCCACCGTGAACAGGTTCTGTTCGCGCGCCACCCGCCAGATGCGCGGCCCTACCGTGAAGGCCAGAATCATTGACCCGATGCCCGCCGAGCCGACCCACCACCACGCCGACAGCCCATCACGATAGCCCAAGCCCGCCGCACCCACCGTCGAACCCGCGCCGATATTGGCCGCGAGCAGCGTGGCGAAGACCAGCCCCGCGCTCAAGTCGCGCCCGGCGACGAAGAAGTCGCTGGATTGCTGGACGCGGCGCGAGACGTACACGCCGAAGAGGATCATGGCGAGGGCGTAGGCGATGAGAATGAAAAGGTAAGTCATGTCGAGCAAGGCAGACGGCGCGCCAATTTGCTGACGCTCAATTTTCGTCGGGGTTGTTTGCGGGTTGGGCGGGTGGCAACGCGGCGCGCTGGCGCAGCGCTTGGTTTTCCAGCTTCAGCCGCTCCATTTCGAGCGCCTGGCGAAAGACTTGGTCGCGCCACTGCTCACGCTCGGCCTGCCGCTCGAGCGCCATTGTCAGTTGATTGATCTGTCTGGCAGATTCAGCGGTTTTGCGCTCCAACTCTTCGATCTGTTTATCGTGCCGCGCAAATTTATCGTTATAGGTGAAAAGGAACGCTAGGAGTTGCGAGATACTGTTCCACCTTGGCGAGACTCCGTCTGGTGGCAGCCTGGTATGCGTCTGTTTCGGCGCTCAGTTGCGCGATGCGGCTCTGCCGCGCTTCGTGCTCATCGTGAACTTCCTGCATGCGTTGTAGCAAGCGCGCGAGTTCAGCTTTTAACTTGGTCACTTCTTCCTCCGGGATTTCCAGCGTAATCGTTTGGTCCATATGCACCTCCATGGGCGGGGGCATTCTAGCAGACCATCGCGCGTGGTTCACCAGTAACTCGACAGTCTGTTTTGTGCCCAGTGAAGAGCATGTTGCTCAGCGCCAGATTTGCTCGAGTGGCAAAACATACCCTGGCAATTCCGGCTCGCCGCTCAGGCTGACAGGATCGTCCAAACAGAGCGGCTCGGTATTCGGGCGATAGACCCAAACCTGCTTTTGCAAGGGATCAATCAACCAGCCGAGTTGCGCGCCATTGGCTAGGTATTCTTCCATCTTCTCTTGCAAGGCACGCAAGCGGTCAGAGTCAGAACGCAATTCAATGACGAAGTCGGGACAGAGCGGCGGGAATTTGCGACGTTGTGCGGGCGTCAACGCTTCCCAGCGTGCGCGCCGCACCCACGAAACATCGGGCGAGCGATTGGCTCCGTTCGGCAATTTGAAGATGGTCGAAGAATCGAAACCTTCGCCATTACCGTCGGCCAGCGCCCAGTTCGCGAAGTGCCATGTAAGTTTGAAATTGCTGCGACCGGTTTCTCCTCCAGTAGGTGGCATAACGATCAAATCTCCTTGGGCTGAACGTTCGAGGCGCAAATCGTCGTGGCGCGCGCAGAAGTCAAAAAACTCGTCATCGCTCATTTGCTGCAGCAGCGGGCCGAAATGCAGCACCAACTCCCCGGCAGGCTCCAATTGTGTTGCGGGTCTCATGAATTTCCCTCCGATGATAAGCAAGGTTTGGCGGACGCGCGCAGTTTAGCACGGGCCTTCACGGTTTGAGGTCAGCGGCGCTCGGCAAGTTGGGTAAAGACTGCGCGGCCCTGATCGCCCGCACCACCGCCTGCGCCATTGCCTCCGCCGCCAACGCGCCGATCAGCGTCACATTGCCTGTGCGATTCGACTTGCCCGTCGCCAGCGCGAACAGCGTGTCGCCGTCCGACATCGTGTGCACCGGATTGATCGTGCGCGCCAGGCCGTCGTGCGCCATCTGCGCGACTTTGCCGCATTGGGCTTTGTCGAGTTTAGCGTCGGTGGCGACGACGCCAATGGTCGTGGCGGTGCCGCCGAGCGCGGGTGGCAACGTTTCGCCGCGCAGGATGGCATTCATCGTGCCCATGATCGCCTTGCCATCCGGCGTGCGCGCGCCCGCCAGGATTTTGCCGGTCGCCGGGTCGAGTACATCGCCGACGGCATTGACGGCGACGATTGCGCCGACGGTCAGCGTTGCGCCGGTCTGCTTGTCCGTCAGGCGAATCGAGGCCGTGCCCAAACCGCCTTTCATCGCGCGTTTGCCGCCGAAGAGTTTACCGACGGTAGCGCCCGCGCCCGCGCCGACATTGCCTTCGGCGGGCGCGTTGGTAGTCGCGGCTTGACAGGCTTTATATCCGGCCGCGGCATCGGGGCGAATTTTGGCATCGCCGACGCCGAGGTCGTAAAGGATCGCGGCGGGCACGATGGGGACTTTGGCCGCGCCGGTGGGGAAGCCGAAGTCGTGTTCCTCCAACCAGCGCACGACGCCGCTGGCCGCGTCCAGACCAAACGCCGAACCGCCCGCGAGCACGATGGCGTGGACTTGGTGCACCAGATTTTGCGGATTGAGCAGATCGGTCTCGCGCGTGCCGGGCGCCGCGCCGCGCACGTCTACGCCAGCGGTCGCGCCCTCTTCGGTCAAGATGACGGTGACGCCGGTGGGGCGGCGCGTGTCGGTGAAATGACCGACCTTGAGACCCGCGACATCGGTGATGGCGGAACGTTTCTCAGCTTGCATTTCAAGTTCGGGAAGCATGGTCAGGGAAGCAGTGGCCAGCGTGCCGCGCAAGATGTCGCGGCGTGTGGGCTGGTTTGATGATGCATCTCCAATTTCAAATTTGAGATTGGAGATTGCAGTTGGATCGGGTTGATCGTTCATCGGTTTAACGCAGCGTTATGTTTACATTGAACTGCGGTTGTTGAATCGTTAGTTCCAGCGTCTGTTGTTGCGGCGCGTGTTGGGCGTGCGTGATCAGTAATAACTTGCGCGCCGGGCGCACGCGCTCGAAACGAAACGTGCCATCGGCCTGGCTCACAGCGAATTGATGGCGTTGCTGCAAGACCTCGAAGGGCAGGAAGCGTTGCAATTCGGGCCGTTCATCGGCGTCGCTCAATTCCACTTGGGCTTGGGCCAGCGCGTGGCCGGCTTGATCGCGCGCTTCGCCTGTGAGCGTGATGCCTTTGCTGAGGCGCAGGGCAATGCTTGATGCGGCAGTGTTGAATTGCAAAGGCGCGGTAATTTCACTCAAGAACTCGGCGTGCGAGGCTTCGATGATGAATTCGCGCGTGGGGTGAACGTCTACCTCAAAGCGGCCTTGCGCATCGGTGCGCGCGTCGCCGGTTTCCCATTGATAGCTGTTGGCGAATGCTTGTTTGCCTGTGTCGTCAGCGGCGTAATGCGTTTTGACGCGCACGCCGGCCAGCGGTTGCTGGTGCTCGTCGCTGATGAAGCCGCGCACGAGTTTGCTTTTGTTCAGGCGGAATTCGAGCGTTTGCGTTTCCTGTTCGCCGAGCGTCAGGGTGGCGTGTTCGACCGCGTAACCGTCGTGTTTGGTCGAGAGATCGTATGCGCCGCTGGGCAAATCAGCCAGCGTGAACTGGCCGGCTTCGTCGGCGCGCGCGTGTTTGAAAATGACGCCTTGGCGCGTGCGGATGGCGAGACCGAGTTCGGCGGCGAGCGGCGCGCCTGATTCGCGGTCTACGATACGGCCCGTCAGGCGCGCGGTTTCAGCTTGGCGCGCGGTGAGCGAGACAAGCGGTAGCAGCAAGGCCAGTGCGCAGAGCAGGGCTGCGAGCAGGTATTTGAGTTTGGCGGATGGCATGGTCATGAAATTCTCAGCCTAGTTGGTGAACGTTCCCAGCACGCGCCCGAGGCGGATGGTGGCGTCAATGCGTTTGGCCGGGACGCGGCGCTCTTCGGCGCGGCTCTGCAAGCGTTGCGGGTTTTCGTAAAGCGCCGGCCATTGATAATCGGGGCTCCAAAAATCGGTCACGTCGTCGTGCCAGCCGTCCAGGTTGCGGTCGAGCGGTTGAAAGCAGGCGTTCGGCGTGCAGCGCAACACCGTGCTCAAATCGGGGAAGAGCATCGTCTGAATCAGGTCATCGGAATCGGGCGAGTCGAGTTCATAAAGCGACATGAAATTGTTTTGCAGCGTCACGGTCTTGCCGTTCAAATCGGCGCAACCGCCTTTATCAAAAATGCCGTCGCCGTCGCTGTCCACGCGCGGCGTCACCGCAAACGTCAGGGTCGCGGCGCCATAGCCATTCCAACCGCAGGGCGAAAATTGGTCTACGTTATAGGCCGAGCCGAAGGGCGGGACGAAGTCATTCCAGGTGTATGAATCGGTCAGCGGATACCAGTTGGTCGGATACGCGTAATAGGTGAAGTAGTTCGGGAAGTTAAGATAGGTTGCGCCGCGAAAGTTGCTGCGCGCTGAACAGCTATTCCATTCGACTTTGGTTTGCGTGCAGGGCTGATGCCAGCCTTGGAATTGATCTGTGTCCAGCCGTGTGCCGACGTTGGAATTGACGCCCCAATTGCCCCACGGCGCGGTATGGAAAAAGCCCTCGCACTCTTCGGCGGTTTGATAGGCGTAGCGGTTGTGATTGACCGGTTCGAGGCGGATGACGCAGCGGGGTTGGGCGCGGCTGGTTTGGGCAAGCAACATTGCGCAGACGACGGCGCCAAACAACAGCTTGCAATATAACGATTTCATTTTCATCTTGTCCTGCGGGGCGTTTTATAGATTGGGAGCTTCGCCCACAGGTTCCGGGCTTGGTGGCAATGGCTCAGGTTCAGCCTGTGCCATTTTCGCTGTGGCGCTTGCTGGTTGTTCAATCTCGTCTTCTGGGTCTTCTCCAACCAATCGCTTGTAATCTTTGCGTAAGCGCGACAGAAATATCAATGCGTCCTCTTTGGTCATCGTGGGTTGAGTCATATGCCTGCCTCCTTGCTGCGCGAGTTTTAGGGCAAGTATCCGCAAAAAGCAAAAAGGGCGATTGAAGCTTCGTTTCAATCGCCCCGCCTTTCAACTTGTCTCGCGCGAACCGGCCAACTGCCGGTGCTAGTACACCGTTCAGCCGCGGCCTTCCCAGCCGCTTTGTTTATACACGCCGTTCTCGACGATGACCGGTACGACCGGGTCGCCACCCGAAAAGCTGAACATCTCTTGGCGGTATTCCGGGTTGTCCTGCGCATTGCGTTCGTCAAAAGCGATGCCTTGCGCGCTGTGCCACTCTTTGGCTTTGGCACAGTGAGGACAGCCAGGTTTGGTGTAGATCACAACGTTGCTCATAACATTCTCGGTAGTCGGTAGTCGGTAGTCGGTAGTCGGTAGTCGGTAGTCGGTAGTCGGTAGTCGGTTGATAAGCAAGCCGACTACCGGCTACCGACTACTATCTTTTCTCCATCGGCACAAACTCCAGATTCACCTCGCCGGTGTATTCGGAGCGCGGGCGGATGAGTTTGTTGTTGGCGTACTGTTCCAGGATGTGGGCTGTCCAGCCGGACATGCGGCTGATGGCGAAAATCGGCGTATACAGGTCGAGCGCAATGCCCAGTTGGTAGTATGTCGAAGCCGAATAGAAATCCACGTTCGGATTGAGGCCCTTTTCGGCTTTGACGATCTCTTCGATGCGCCAGGACATGTCGAACCACTTGGTGTCGCTCTGGCGCTTGCCGATTTCCTGCGACATGCGGCGCAGGTGCGTGGCGCGCGGGTCTTCGGTGCGATAGACGGCGTGGCCGAAGCCCATCACTTTTTCTTTGTTCGCCAGCTTGGTGCGAATCCAGTTTTCAGCGCCTGCGATGGTGCCGACATCCAGCAGCATGCGCATGACCTGTTCATTCGCGCCGCCGTGCAACGGGCCTGACAGCGCGCCCATGCCTGCCGTGACCGCCGCATAAACATCGGCCAGCGTGGCCGCCGTGACGCGCGCGGCAAAAGTCGAGGCGTTGAACTCGTGGTCGGCGTGCAAGGTCAAGGCGATGTCAAAGGCGCGTTCGGCGACCTCATCGGGTTCCTTGCCGGTGAGCATGTAAAGGAAGTTGGCGGCGAACGAGAGATCGGTGCGCGGCGCAAGCGGCTGCCGTCCGTGGCGGATGTTGTCGAAGGCCGCGACCAGCGTCGGCGTTTGCGCCATCAAGCGCAGCGCCTTGCGTTGATTGGCTTCGGTCGAAGAGTCGCCGGTGTCGGGATCATAAAATGCCAACGCCGAGAGCGCCGTGCGCAACGCCGCCATCGGCACCGCGTCTTTTGGGAACGCCATCATCAACCCCAAGACTTGTGCCGGAGCCGCGGCGTTGGCGTTGAGCTGGGCTTTCAATTCGTCAACGTCGGCTTGTTTGGGCAGCTTGCCGTGCCAAAGCAGATAGATGACTTCCTCGAAGCTGCAATGCGTGGCGAGATCGTGGATGTTGTAGCCGCGATAGGAAAGATAGCCTTTGTCGCCGTCAATATAACAAATGCTGCTGGGGGCGGCGGGCACGTCGCGTAAGCCTGCCCCGGCGGTTGCTGGTTGACTCATATGTTTATTCGTCCTGAATTCAAAATTTCGTTAGCGTGCCAATCGGCCAACCAGGCGGGATACCTGATTGCGCGAGCCGGATTGTGAGCGGTAGAGCGGGAGCGGTTCAGCCGACAGCGGCGCAAAGATAGCAACGCCAAAAGTGACTGTCAAAAAAAGACGCGGTGCGTAATGGGCGGTCAGGATTTGAGGCCTATCTTTTCGCCCTCACTGGCCTCTCGTCACCGCGCCTCTTTGTCTACACCTTTGGTTTCGGCGCGGGCAGCGCACACGCTACGACCACCGAATCGAAGCCGCATTTGGCATGCGAGCCGTCGCAAAAAGGTTTGTTGCTGCTCTGGCCGCAACGGCACAGGCCCACGACGGTGCGTCCAGCGAGATCAAATTTATTGCCGTCGCCGTCATACACCTCAACCTCGCCTTCCACCCGCAGCGAGCCGTTTTTATTCACCGTAATTTTGACTGACATTGGTTCTCCGGTTTGGAAGTGTAGGACAGACTAAAGTCCGTCCTACGTTGAGCTACTTGCCTTTCTTAGAGGCCTTGATCGGGTTCAAGTTACGCGGTGCGCGTTCTTTGGCCAGTTGGTCGGCGTAAGCTTTGCAATCGTGGTTGTCGGATTTGTCTTTCATCCAGACGTTCACGTCAATCGAATGAAAGAGCGAGGCGAAAACCGGGAATTCGTGGTTGCATTTCGGGCAATGAATCAAATAGCGCTTTACAGTTGCCATAACAGAATTACTCCTAAACTTACTGGGTTCCTTTGCAAGATTGTCTGGTTGGAATTGCCTGTTCGAACCGCCCCCGGCTGCTACTGTCAGCCTCCAGCGGCCCCAAGCAAAGGCGAGAGTATACACAACGACCCTGTTTCGGGCTAACCCGCCGTAGCTTTTTTTCTTCCAGCTATGGATTTCATGAAAAAGCTGTACCGTAGGTTGT
>JANOWX010001168.1:0-1585 GCA_031418175.1 Acidobacteriota bacterium
GCGCGAACCGCCAGTTGTGGAGCGAGCAGTACAACCGGCGGGCGGCAGACACGCTGTCGGTGCAAGAGGAGATCGCGCAAACGGTCGCGGAGAAACTCCGTTTGAAATTGTCGGGAGCGCAAGAACAGGAACTGGCTAAACGAGAGACGGCGAACCCGCAGGCTTATGAACTGCTCCTCAAGGGGCGTTTCTACTGGAACAAATCAGGGGCGGAAAATGAAAAGAAAGCTGTCGAGTATTTCCAGCAGGCGATAGCTGTTGACCCCGCTTACGCGCCCGCCTATGCCGGCCTGTCTGTTTGCTATAGCGATCTAACAACCGCGAGTGTTCTCGACCCGAAAGAGTTTACGCCCAAAGCGGAAGCGGCGGCGCGGAAGGCGCTGGAATTGGATGAACGACTTGCCGAAGCGCACGGCGCGCTGGCCTTGCTCAAATTAAGTGCCTGGGACTGGGCGGCTGCCGAGCAGGAGTACCGGCGCGCCATTGAGTTGAATCCGAACCTTGCTAATGCGCATGCGGGGCACGCCTTTTACCTCAGTCTGGTGGGGCGATATGAGCAAGCCATGGCCGAGGTCAAACGCGCCAGGGAGTTGGACCCGCTCTCGCCTGCTATCAATGGGGGTGTCGGCTTTCAACTCTTGCTGGTGCGCCGCTACGATCAGGCGCTTGAAACGCTGAAGAGAACGCTTGAACTGGAGCCGAATAATCCCCAGACGATCATCCTGCTCGCCCACGTTTATCTGGGGAAAGGGATGTACGCAGAAGCCATCGCCGGCTTCCAGCAGGTCATCGAGTTGGGCGCAAATGGACCCGGCAGCCGCATCTATCTGGGCGCGGCTTACGCGAAGGCCGGCGAGCGCAAACGGGCGCAGGCGATGCTCAAGCGGTTGGAGACAAGTAAGACCTATGTCTCGCCCGGTGAGTTGGCAGTTCTTTACGCAGCCCTCGGCGAGCGGGAGCAGGCCTTCGCGGCGCTCGAACGCGCCTACGCCGCGCGCGACTCTCAGTTACAGTTTCTGCGCGTTGAACTGGCGTTCGATTCTTTGCGCGCCGACCCGCGCTTTCACGATTTGCTGCGCCGCGTCGGATTGCCGCAGTGAGTTTGTTATTCAACCGCCGGATAGCCGATCAAATACGTCACCGGCGCGCGCAGCCCTTTCGCCGCCGTCTCGCCCACTTCCCACTCATAGCCACTGCCCGCCAACTCTGCGGTGAACGCCTGCAATTCCGCGACGGTGTAGCTGCGCAACACCGAGACGACGCCGTCGAATAAGACTACGAATGGAACGATGGGCAGCAGGTATGTCCACAGCAAGCGCGTCCACCGAAACGGCTTGATGAACGGTGTGAGCAACCAGACCAGCAGCGGCGTGAACAGCATTCCCACGATGGCGCTAGGCTTTCGCTGTGTGCCCTCGAAGATGCCGATGCCGCTGCGGCTCGTGACGGCGTCGCGCAAAATCGCCCGCGCTTCGTCCGGTTTGAAATGATGAAACGAGGTGAAGAGCGTGCGAAAGCCGGTCAGTTCCGGCGGGACGCGCAAGGCGTTGACCGATTCAGCGTAGCTTTTGATTCTGCCGGAAGC
>JANOWX010001169.1:0-2657 GCA_031418175.1 Acidobacteriota bacterium
GACTACCAAAGCGGCGGCCTGTGCCGCGCGCACTCCATAGGCTTCGCCACACCCAGGTACTGCGTTGGCATCAATTCAGTTCAGCGAATGATCCAGTTTGAATTCGACCACGACCTCAAAGGTGCGCGCCCACGGCAGGTAAATTTTCAGCCCCGTGAGGCCGTTGATTTTCAGCGCGCGTTCCTGGCCGCGTTGAAAGGCCAGCGGGTAAGTGTGGCCTTGAAAGTATTCGGCAAAAAACTTTTCGGTTTCGGCGCGCAACTTCTCTTCGACCTCGCGGTTGACCTCGGCGTATTTTTCGGGCGTGAGTTCATAGGTGACCGTGCCGTCGTTGGCCGCGGCCGCGCGCAATCGCTCATTCACGACCGGGCGCACGAGGTCGTGATAAAGATAATCGCCGACGAACCGATGCAGCAAAAACTCAAGCTGCGCGGCCTGCGTGCGCGTCGAACGTTCGAGCAGGTCGTTGAGTTTCTTGCGATAGAACACGCGCAGATTCGCCTGCGGAATCGCCGTGCCCAGCGTGTTGCCCGCCGTGTTCCAGGCGGCGTACCCGGCGAACATGTCGAAGAGCTTTTCGCGTTTGAGGATTTCGATCAGCCGTTCATCGGCCCCGCTGTGATGCGGCGCGGGAAAGAGCAGGTCGGCCAGCGCCACCCAACGGCCCGCTTTCAATTCGGCCAGCAGCTTGCCTACGAATTGATTGAATTCGCTTTGCGTGGTTGCGGGCGCGTTGACGAAGAGTTTGTAATCGTAAGGCTCGGCTTCCTGCACCACGACGCCGCCCGCCGCGTATATCTGATGTTCGACGGTGAATTGCAGCGGATGGTCTTCATAAGGCGCGATTACCTGCTTACTTTTTTCGGATGAATAAACGACCGCGACGCGCAGCTTGCTGCTGTATTTATCGAGCACCGCGCGGCTGACCAGCGTCAACGAACCTTCGTCCGCGCCGTTGTAGATGGGGATTTTGCCGTCCAGCTTCAACTGCCGCAGCCGCGCGTGCAGTTTGTCCTGATCCTGCCGGTGCAAGCCGTACTGGCGCGCGTCGTCCTGCAACAAAATCAATTCGTCAAATTGCCCTTCTCGAAATAAATCAACGGCGGCCAGATTGACCTGCAAATTGCGCGCGCGCGCGGCCAGGTAATCCGCGATGACCTGCGGTTCCAATTCGCGTTTGAGCAGCGTCAATTCGTCGGCCAGCTTTTGCTCGCCGGTCTTGGGCACGCGATCCATCAATTCAGCCCAGCGCGCCAGCTTGTCGTGCAGGCCGCGCGTTTTGGCCGTGGCCGTGGGTGCGACGCGCATCAGCGTGCTGAAGACATAGACGGGCACGCGCGGATATTTCTTTTTGAACCAGCGGAAAAATTCTAGCCTGCCGATGGCCGCATCCGCTGTTGTGTTGTGCACGCGCGAGGCAACCAGCCCGCCGTAGGCCAGCATATCCAGCGAGACGATCAGCGCGTCGGTCTTGGCATAATTTTGCGCCTTCAACCATTCGGCCAGCTTGGCCGTGTCGCCCGCTTGGGTGAAGCGGCCCAGCAATTCGCGCGGCGGCATGGTGACTTGGTGATCGGCGATAGCGCCGATCATTTGGGCAAACTGGCCCACCGCCGGGCGGTCGTCAATCGGCACCAGCACCAGATAGCCCGCCGCGCCGAGCGGGCCTTTGTTCATCGGCACGGGTTTGAGTTGCGGGCGCTGTTTCGGCGTTTGAGCAAAAGATCCCAGCGTCAGGCAGGCAAGCAACAGCAGCGCCAGTCCGGCCTTGATAACGCGTGTGCGCTGTTTCCGCGGCTCCGCCGCCCGATGTGCGGGAGGTTTGTGACCTCCCGGAGTTGGCAACCCTCTTCCGGGGCTACGCCCCAAACGGCCTGGGGCGTAGCCCCATTCAAAAAAAGACCGCCCGCCCGGAAGGTCGGAGACCTTCCGCACATCGGGCGGCAAAGCCGCAAGACCGCCCGCCAACACTGGTCGAATTACTGAATCGTTCATGGCCGTGAAGGTAAAGAAAACGTGGTCAGCGGTCAATTGCGTAACACAGCGATTGACCGCTGACCACCAAACTACTGCCTACTGCCTACTGCCTACAGTCTACTTCCTCAAAACGTGATGCGCGCCGCCAACTGCACCCGGCGCGCGGGCGTCAGGATGTTGGTCACGCGGCCGAATTGCGGATCGTTGACGTTGGTGATGGGCGTGGCAAACACCACGCGGTTGAAGGCATTGAAAAATTCGCCGCGAAACTCGAAGTTGACCTTCTCTGTCAGGCGGAACGTCTTGCCCATGACCGCGTCGAGGTTGACGTAATTGTCGCGCCGCACGCTGCCCAGCGTGCGCGAGGCGTTGCCAAAGACGAAGCACTTGCTGCGGTCATCGCCCGCCGGCGCGCCCGGACAAGCGGTGATCTCGTCGTTGGCGCTGAAAAAAGCCGCCGTGTTGAACCAGGCCAGATTGTTGCGCACGTTGTCGCGCGCCGTGCCGTTATCCAGGCGCGGGTCTTGTCCGGCCCGCACACTGGCGCGCGCCGTGGCGTTGCCGATGCCCAGGCGGTTCGCCGCCACCAGCGCCAGCGGCGTGCCTTGTTGCAAGGTGTAAGTGCCGCTCACCTGCCAGCCGCCGATCAGCAAATCAGCCACGCGCGGCAGCTTGCCGAA
>JANOWX010001170.1:0-1888 GCA_031418175.1 Acidobacteriota bacterium
AATTCCTGAATCAGTCAACGATCAAAGGACTACCAAAGCGGCGGCCTGTGCCGCACGCACTCCATAGGCTTCGCCCAATCACTCATTAGCAAATCCGCGCCTGAGCGGCTAAGATGCGTTTTACCAGCTTAGCTCGGCAAACGGATTTATCATCAAAATGGATTCTACAAAACAGCGCGAAGACATTCGCAACATCGCCATAGTCGCCCACGTTGACCACGGCAAAACCACCCTGGTGGACGCCATGCTGCGCCAATCGGGCCTGTACCGCGCCAACGAGAAAGTCGTCGAACGTGTGATGGACTCGATGGATTTGGAACGCGAACGCGGCATCACGATCATGGCCAAGAACACCGCCGTGCAATACCACGGCACCAAGATCAACATCCTAGACACCCCCGGCCACTCCGATTTCGGCGGCGAGGTCGAGCGCGTGCTCAAACTCGCCGACGGCGTAGTCTTGCTGGTGGACGCTTCGGAAGGCCCATTGCCGCAAACGCGCTACGTGCTCTCAAAGGCGCTCGAACAGAAGCTCAAACCCATCGTCGTAATCAACAAGATTGACCGCCACGACGCGCGGCCCGCAGAGGTCGTTGACGAAGTCTACGATTTATTCATTGACCTCGACGCCGACGACGAACAGATTGACTTCCCGATCCTTTACGCCATCTCGCGCGACGGCATCGCCAAAAATACGCTCGAAGAAGAGAGCAGCGACCTGCGCCCCTTGTTTGAACAGATTCTGAAAACCATCCCGCCGCCGCGTTGTGACGCCGACGCGCCGTTGCAGGTGCTGGTCGCCAATCTGGCTTACAGCGAATACGTGGGCCGCCTGGCGATTGGGCGCATCTTCAACGGCACGGTCAGCGTGGGCGATCAGGTCGTCGTCTGCAAGCACGACGGCGCGCAGGAAAAAACCAAGGTCACCCAGCTTTACACTTTCGACGGCTTGAAACAGACGCCGATTGAAACGGCCGCGGCCGGCGACATCATAGCGCTGGCCGGGATCGAAGGCATCAACATCGGCGACACGGTGGCGTGCGTCATTGATCCCAAACCGCTGCCGCGCATCGTGGTGGATGAGCCGACGATCTCGATCATCTTCAGCGTCAACACCTCGCCCTTCGCGGGACTGGAGGGCCAGCACGTCACCTCGCGCAAAATCCGCGAACGCCTCGATAAAGAATTGCGCGCCAACGTCGCCATCCGCGTCGAAGACACCGGCACGCCCGACAGTTTCAAAGTCTCCGGGCGCGGCGAATTGCAGCTCGCCATCCTGATCGAACAGATGCGCCGCGAAGGCTACGAGATGAACGTCGCGCGCCCGCAAGTCGTCACGCGAAAGATTGACGGCGAATTGCGCGAACCCATCGAACTGGCCGTGATTGACGTGCCCGACCAATTCATCGGCGTCGTCACCGAAGCCATGGGCCGCCGCAAAGGCACCATGACCAAGATGGTCAACCACGGTCACGGGCGCGTGCGCATGGAATTCGAGATTCCCTCGCGCGGCCTGATCGGCTTCCGCAACGAATTCCTGACCGAAACCAAAGGCACGGGCCTGCTCAACACGTTGTTTCTGCGTTGGGGCAAATGGCAGGGCGAATTGCAAGGACGCGGCACCGGCAGCCTGGTCTCTGACCGCAACGGCGTGGCGACGGCTTATGCGATTTATAACCTGCAGGAACGCGGTGCGCTCTTCATCAAGCCGCAGACCCAGGTTTACGAAGGCATGATCGTCGGCGAGAACGCGCGCGACGTTGATCTGGACGTGAACATCATCCGCGAAAAGAAACTCACCAACATGCGCGCTTCATCGGCGGATGAGGCCTTGCGGCTGGTGCCGGTGCGCGATTTGACGCTGGAACAGGCGATTGAATATCTGGCC
>JANOWX010001171.1:0-4502 GCA_031418175.1 Acidobacteriota bacterium
ACTCGGCACGATCCAACTGCCCTATATCAACCGCGAACTGAAGCTGGGTGGGCTCGCTGAACACCAAGCCGCCGAACTGCTCAAGAAAGAGTTCCTCACGATTCTCAAGGAACCCCAAGTCACAGTCTTTATCGAAGAGTACAACGCCCTGGCCGCCGCGATTGCCGGGGCGGTCAAGGAACCCAAGCGCATCGCCTTGACGCGCGAGTTGCGTCTATACGATCTGATCGGCTTGGCGGGCGGCTTGACCGACAAGGCTGGCGAAATCGTCGAACTCGTGCATACCAAAGGTGAAGAGGGAATCGAGACGATTGACTTGAAAGAGTTGTTCCGCAAACCCGAACTCAACCGCGTCATCCGCGACGGCGACTTGGTCAATGTGCCCGAAGCCGGGGTGATTTACATCACTGGCAATGTCAAAAACGAAGGCCCTTACCCAGTCAAAGAGAACATCACCTTGACCGAAGCTCTGGCGCTGGCGGGCGGCGTGCAACAGGACACGAAACGCAAAGAAATTCGCCTCTGGCGCGCGAACGGATCGAATAAGAACCAGCGCACCGAACAGGTCGTCAACCTGGATGAGATCGAGAAAGACCCGAAGAAAGACATTCTGCTGCGCCCTTACGACATCGTGCTCGTGCCCGAATCGTCCGGCAAAAAACAGGCGCGCTCCATCGTGCAGGCCTTGGCTAGCGGCGTTGCCAGTTCGCTGGGTTTTGGAATCTTTCGGTTCTGACCACTGACACATGAATTACAACGACGACAATCGCAACGCCCTGGTCAATGTCCCGCAGCCCAGCAATGAGTTGCAGCGGCGGCAGCAGGGCGGCGTGCCCGCCACGCAGGCCACGCATGGAGGTTATCCGATTGGCTACCCGGCGGGTTCGGCGCGCTATCCGGCGTTGGAAGTCGAAAAGAATTCGTTGCGCGAATACTGGCGCATCGTCAAGCGTCACAAGTGGGTGGTGATTGCGACGTTATTCATCCTGGTCACGCTGGTCACGATTGCGACGTTGATGACGCGGCCCGTTTACCGCGCCACCGTCAAAGTCGAAATCGGCAAAGAAACCGAACGCGTGCTGAGCGGCCAGCGCATTATGGAGGTCGAGACGGCCAACGTTTTCAATCCGCTTTACATGCAAACGCAGGTTGAAATCCTGCAAAGCCGCGATCTGGCGCGGCGCATCATCAACAAGCTCAAACTCACCGAGCACGACGAATTCAAACTCAGAACCAAGAATCCGCTCAGCGAAAACGAACGCCAAGTAGTCTTGGTCAACACCTTTCAAAACCGCTATGACGTGGCGGTCGGACGCATGAGCCGCGTCGTCTCGATTTCCTTCGACGCCTACAACGCGCAACTGGCCGCCGATGTGGCGAACACCGCCGCCGAACAATACATCGGCTGGTCAATGGAAAATCGCGTGCAGGGCGTCGAGAGCGCCAAGGATTTTCTCAAAGAGAAGCTCCTCGAGTCTGAAGCAGAGTTGCGCAAGTCCGAACAGGCTTACAGCACCTACCTGACCGAGCACAAGATCATTTCCTTCGACCTCGACAAGGGCAACATCACGCTCGACCGCGCCTCTGAACTCAACAAACAACTCGTCCAGGTCGAAAATGAACGCCGCCAGTCCGAGGCGCTTTATCAACGCAGCCGCGAAGCCTCGCCGGATGATTTGCCGCAGGTGCTCAACGACACGATGGTGCAAAACATCTCCAAAGAGTTGAGCAAGCAAGAGCAGGAACTCGCCAACCTTTCGGCCAAATATCAACCCGGCTATCCGGCGGTCAAACAAGTGCAAGAGCAGGTCAACGACCTGAAGTCGCAACTGCAAGCGGCCAAAAAGAACGTCGTCAAAAACATCGAGACGCAATACGAAGTCGCGCGCCGCAAAGAGGCCGACCTCAAAGTCTCACTCTCGCAATCCAAAGGCGAAGCGATCCAGCAGAACCGCGAGACCGTCCAACTCAACGTCATCAAGCAGAAGCTGGACATTGACCGCAAAATTTATGACGACCTGTTGCAGCGCTCGCGGCAGGCCGGCGTCGAGAGCGAGTTCCACCCGACCAACATCCGCGTCGTGCAAACCGCCGAAGTCCCCATCGCGCCCGTCAAACCGAACAAGCCGCTCAACATCGGCCTGAGCATCCTGATCGGCCTGGCGCTGGGCATCGGCCTGGCCTTCTTCATCGAATACCTGAACAACACGATCAACTCGGCCGAAGATGTCGAACGCATCACGCACCTGCCGCCGCTGGGCGCGATTCCCTCGCTGCAAAGCCTGACCAAACGCCGCGCCTTGTCGTATGGTTACGGCGCGCGCAAGAGCACCGCGCTGGCTTTATCTAATGGCGACAACAGCCACGAACTGGTGTCGAGCCACGATTCGTTGTCGGCCTATTCCGAATCGTACCGCGCCTTGCGCACCTCGCTGCTGCTATCATCCGCCGAACATGCGCCGCGCACGATGCTCATCACCAGCAGCCATCCCGGCGAAGGCAAAACGACCATCGTCGCCAACACCGCGATTTCATTGGCGCAAACCGGCGCGCGCGTGATCGTGCTGGATGCCGATATGCGCCGCCCGCGCTGTCACAAGGTGCTGAACACCAAAAACGAAGTCGGCCTTTCGACCTATCTCTCACGCGACATTCCGCTGGATGAAGTCGTGCAAGTAGCCGCCGACATTCCCAACCTGCACGTGATTCCCGCTGGCCCGGTGCCGCCCAATCCGTCGGAGTTGCTCAGTTCGGTCAAGCTGCGCATCTTGCTGGCGCAATTGCAGGATCGTTACGATCACATCGTGATTGATTCGCCGCCCGTGATTCACGTCACCGACGCCCTCATCATCTCCCCCCAAGTAGACGGTGTCGCCCTTGTCGTCAAGAGCGGCCACACGCCGCGCGAAGCCGTCGTGCGCTCAAAACAGGCGCTGATTGACGTCAACGCCAAGATTTTCGGCGTCGTGCTCAATCACGTTGACCTCGAGCGCGAAGGCTACTACTACAATTACAAATACTCGTATTACCATCACGCTGAAGAAAGTAGTCAGTAGTCGGTAGCCGGTAGTCGGTTGCTTCGCGCAACACCGATTACCGGCTGCCGACTACTGACAACTGCCAATGCACAAACGTTTGCCACTGTTCATCGCTGTCCTCGTTCTCGCCCTTTTCAGCGGCATTTTCATCGTCAAACAATTGCTTGCCACCTCGTTGGTTGCGTTCGGCAATGAAGCCGATAGTCGTGCCTTGGCTGTGACTTATGCGCCAGCCAATCCGCAAGTGCTGGCAGCGCGTGGCAAATACCTGCTCTATCGCGCCGACGCTCCGCAACCTGTCGAAGGCCTCGCCGAACTTGAACGCGCCGTCAGCGCCTCGCCCTTTGATTACCGCTTCTGGCTGGAATTGGGGCGCGGCTACGAAAGCGACAATCAAACCGCGCAGGCCGAACGCGCTTACCAACAAGCGCGAACGCTGGCCCCGCGCTATTTCGAAACACATTGGGCGCTCGCCAATTTTTACCTGCGTCAGGCGCGCACAGAAGAAGCCTTGCGCGCGTTCCGCACCGCGCTGGAACTCTCCGGCGAAACCACAGGCGTGACAGACGCGCGCGCCGCGCTCAACGCCTATGAAGCCGTGGCGCAAGGGCTGGGCATGAATCTGGCCGCCTTGCGGCAAATCGCCCCGCCCGATGCGCGCGCCCAGGCCTACCTCGCCAAATATCTGGCCGAACATCAGGCGTTGGATGCCGCGCTGGAAATTTGGCGCGGCTTACCCGCCAATGCGCCCCGCGAGCGCCGCGACATCCTGTCCAGCCTGCTGATCGCCACGCAAACCAGCGGACGCTTTCACGACGCGCGTGATCTCTGGCGCGCCTTTGTGCTCGGCGCCGGCGCGCCTGATTGGCACGCACCCAATTTGATTTACAACGGCGGCTTCGAACGCGAATTCATCACCGACCCGGCGGGCTTCGATTGGCAACCGTCCGCGCACACCGAAGTCTTCGCGCGCCGCGATGACGCACAGGCGCACACGGGCCGCTACGTCTGGCGCATGACCTTTGCCGCGCAAATGAAAAGCGAATTGTTCGGCCCCGCGCAATTGCTGGCTGTCGAACCGAACAAGCAGTACCGCCTACGCTTTTTCGCCAAAACGACCAAAGTGCCAGACCGCGCGCCCTTCATCGAATTGACCGACGCCGCGCGCCCGCAGCTTTTCGCCGTGCGCGCGCCCGTGCCCACTGGCACACAGGATTGGCGCGAAGTGGCGCTGACATTCACCACGCCGGCGGAAACTCGCGCATTGCGCCTGACGATCCGCGCGCCGCAATTGTTTGAAGTCAACACCGGCAACATCGCTGAGGTTTGGCTGGATGATTTTAGCTTGGAGGTCAGCCGCGCGACACCCTAAATCAGAACAACCAAGTTTGGAACACTGGTAGAAAATGCAGCACTGGCGACCAGGCGTTTAGAGTTCAAGCTTTAGCTTGTCCGGGCGCGCCG
>JANOWX010001172.1:0-7750 GCA_031418175.1 Acidobacteriota bacterium
CGGCGTCCCTGCCGGGACGCAAACCCAATAACGACGCGGTTCCGGTGGTTTCACCACCGGCTAATGTCCGCCGCGCCTTCAGCGCGCAACTCAAAAGATTTGGGTAATGACAAGGCTGGCAGCTTGTCGGACATTCGCCAGCGGTATCGAGACGCCCGCGCTCCCAGGGCTGCATCAAGCAAAGGCCAGGAAGTTGGGCGGCGCATAAAAGCCGCGCCTGCGTAATGGCTCTGGCGCGGCGGTCTCGCACAAGGCGCGGCGCTGCATTCTGCTGGCGCGGGGCTGCCGGGGTTTTCCCTTCGGATGAATTCCTTGCCCGCCCCAAGTATGTTAGCCTTGCCCCGCTTCCCTGGCGTTTCCTAGCCGATGGATTGGTGCTCCATACGCACCGCAAATTCCCATCCACACAAACGCAGGAGCCCGACCTTTCGGCGGCCAGAACAGGCGCGTCGAAGCCGGCAATTTTTCATCGTAGGTAAAAAAAGAAGGCATGCTCGATCATTTAGGACAAACCAAACGAACTCACAACTGCGGCACGTTGCGCCGCGCACACGCCGGTCAGACCGTCACCCTGATGGGTTGGGTCAACAGTTACCGCGATCACGGCTCGGTGCTGTTTGTGCACCTGCGCGACCGCGCGGGCATTACGCAACTCGTCTTTGAACAGGAGCGCGACGCCGAATTGCTGGCACGCGCTCAGGCCGCGCGCGGCGAATACGTGCTGGCCGTGACCGGCAAGGTCGTGTTGCGCGACGAAAAGAATTTCAATCCGAATATGGCGACCGGCGAGGTCGAGGTCTTTGCGTCGAAACTCAAAGTGCTGAACGACGCGCAGACGCCGCCGTTTGAGATAGACAATTGCAAGGCCGCCGAAGATTTGCGGCTGAAATTCCGCTACCTGGATTTGCGCCGCCCTGAAATGCAGCACAACTTCCGGCTGCGCCACAACCTGACGATGGCCGTGCGCCGCGTGCTGGACGGGCTAGGTTTCTATGAAATCGAAACGCCGATTTTGACCAAGTCTACGCCAGAGGGCGCGCGCGATTATCTGGTGCCGTCGCGCACCTTCCCCGGCAAGTTCTTTGCGTTGCCGCAATCGCCGCAGTTGTTCAAACAGTTGCTGATGATTGCGGGCATGGACAAATACTTCCAGATCGCGCGCTGCTTCCGCGACGAAGATTTGCGCGCCGACCGGCAGCCCGAATTCACGCAAATAGACATCGAGATGAGCTTCGTCCAGCCGGACGATGTCTTCGCCACCATCGAACCGCTGATCGTCGAATGCTTCAAGACCGCCGGGATCGAACCGCCCGCGACGCCCTTCCCGCGCATGGCTTATAGCGAAGCGATGAATAGATATGGCTCGGACAAACCCGACCTGCGTTTGGGGCTGGAATTCGTTGACCTGTCCGAACAGTTCGCAGGCAGCGGCTTTGCGGTGTTTGCCGACGCGGTCAAGAAAGGCGGCGCGGTCAAGGCGCTGACGATCAAGGGCGCAGCCAACTGGTCGCGCAAGCAATTCGACGAACTGGTTGACCACGCCAAACGCCACGGCGCGGCGGGTCTGGCTTACATTCAAGTGCAAGAGGGCGAGAGCAAATCGGCGCTGACCAAGTTCCTCGGCGCTGACGGCATCAGCGCGATCAACGCGGCGGCGGGCGCTGCGGTTGGTGACGCGGTGCTGATGATCGGCGGCAAATGGGATGTGGCCTGCAATGCGCTCGGCCAGGTGCGCCTGGAAATTGGCCGCCGCGAAAAGCTGATTGACGAGACCGTCAACCGGCTGCTCTGGGTCGTGGACTTCCCGATGTTTGAATATCACGCCGAAGACGGGCGCTATTACGCCATGCACCATCCGTTCACCTCGCCGATTGACGAGGACATTGACAAGCTGGAAGGCGGCGACCTGGCCCACGTGCGCGCCAAGGCCTATGACCTCGTCTTCAACGGCAGCGAATTGGGCGGCGGCTCGATTCGTATCCATCGCACAGACGTGCAGGCGCAGATTTTCAAGGCGCTGGGCCTGAGCGAAGAAGAGGCGCGAGAGAAATTCGGCTTCTTCCTGGACGCGCTCAGTTACGGCACGCCCCCGCACGGCGGCATCGCGCTGGGCCTGGATCGGCTGGTGATGCTGTTTGCGGGCGCGAAATCGTTGCGCGACGTGATCGCCTTCCCGAAAGTGGCGAGCGCATCGGATTTGATGACCGACAGCCCGAACGTGGTGGCGGCGGCGCAGTTGGCGGAGTTGAAGATCAAGTCGCTGGCGTAGTTTGTGAGAAAGGCGTTTCGTATGGCTACTTCAAAATTGGCGTTAATGGAGTCGCGGCTCGCGACGCTTGAAACGGAAGTTGCGCAACTCAAGCGGCAACAGCTTCCGGCTGGGCGGCAAAATGGCGCAGCAGGTGATGAATGGCTAGACAAAATCTACGGCGCTTTTGCCGACGACCCGGATTACGACAAGGCGATGGAACTGGGGCGGCAATATCGCGAATCGCTGCGCCCCAAAAACCGCCCGCGAAAAACCGTGAAAGCGGCCAAGCATTGAAATGTATCTGCTCGACACCGATCACGTCAGCATCCTGGAAAGGAAAACCGGGCCGGAGGCCGAACGGCTGCGCTTTCGCCTCGGCTGCGGCGACAAGGCGACGACGGTCATCACCTACGAAGAGCAGTTGCGCGGCTGGTTGTCATGGTTGGCGCAGGCGCGCTCTTTGACGGAGCAGATCGAACGTTATCGCAAGCTCAATCGGATGCTGGATCATTACCGCAGCATTCAGGTTTTGGATTTCGACGAACTGGCGGCGGCGGAATTTGTGCGGTTGCAACGGCAGCGCGTTCGTATCGGCGCGATGGACTTGAAGATCGCGGCGATTACGCTTTCACAGAATGCGATTTTGCTCTCGCGCAACCTGAGAGACTTTCGCCAAGTGCCGGCTTGCAGGTCGAAGATTGGGCCGCTTAACGTCCCTCTCGTTATGAAACATTCCAGTTTGAGCTTAATTCTTCTTTCGCTCTGCCTCGGCCTTTGCGCCGCCGCGCAACGCCAACCTTCACCAGCCAAGCCGGTCAAAGTCACCGGGACCAAAGTCAGCCTGATGCCGCCCGCCGGTTTCACGCCCAGCGAACAATTCCCCGGCTTTATGCACGAGGCTTCGGGCGCTTCGATTATGGTGACGGAAATGCCCGCGCCGTATTCCAAAATCACCGAAGCCTTCACCAAAGAAGCGTTGGCGACCAAAGGCATGATCTTGCTGGCGCGGCGACCACATACGATCAGCGGCAAGGCGGGCTTGCTGCTTCACTTACGGCAAGTCGCGCAGGGTACGGCGTTTTTAAAATGGATGGTGGCGACGGGTACGGAAAAAGAAACCGTGCTGATTACCGCGACCTTTCCCGAAGCAGTAAAACTCAAATGGTCAGCCGCGTTGGAAAAGGCCGTCCTCAGCGCGCAATGGAACGACGCGGCGGAAATTGACCAATTCGCCGGACTGAACTTTTCGATCAAAGACCATCCTGAAATGAAAATCGCGCGGCGGGTTTCGAATATGCTGCTGCTGACCAAAGACGGCACGCTACCCGGCAAACCTAACAACGACCCAATGCTGATCGTAGGGTCAGCGATTTCAAACGTAGCCATCGGCGACCTAAAACAATTCGCGGCGGCGCGCTTGCAGGAAATCAACCAGATCACCGGCACTGCGATCAAGCAACAATCGCCCGTGACCATCGGCGGCTTGGCGGGCAGCGAAATCATCGCCGAAGCCGAATGGCAAAATCCGTCAGCGCCGGTTACGGTCTTTCAAATCGTACTTCAAAGCGAGAAAAGCTATTTCATTATTCAAGGCTTCGCGCCGCGCGCCGAGCAGCAAAAATATCTGGCGATCTATCGCGGCATCGCCCAGAGCTTTCAGAAAAAACAGGCAATTGCGGCAGCCCCTTGAACTCTAGCGATGCAGTTTTCCGATCCGTACCATGCAACCACAAGCTTATTGCATTATTAACCCCAAAGGTTAATAATGTGTTTCAAATGCAACGCGATGGAGATAGCGTTTAGCGACCAAAAACTTGAAAAAGAATGCAATAGCCACAAACTGCTGCTAAAGCGACACGGAGCGGTGCGCGCCAAAAAGTTGCAGAACCGGTTGGAAAATTTGGCTGATGCAGTCAATTTAGAGATCATTCGTTCCATACCGCAACACCGCTGCCACGAGTTGATTGGTGATCGTGCCGGACAGTTATCCATAGATTTAGATCACCCGTACCGATTGATATTCGTTCCTGCGCACGACCCCCTTCCTTGCAAACCTGATGGAGGACTGGATTGGTCGCAAGTTACCGCAATTCTTATTCTTGGAATCGAGAACACTCATGGCTAAAACCATTCAAAATCAATTCAACCCTGACTATGCTTCGCCTCCTGGCGAAACCTTGCTTGAAACTCTTGAAGCATTAGAAATGTCGCAAGCTGATTTAGCCAAACGAACTGGCAGACCGCTTAAAACCATCAATGAAATTATTCACGGAAAAGCCGCGCTCACGCCCGACACGGCGCTTCAACTCGAAAAAGTGCTGAATATCCCCGCCAGTTTTTGGATCAACCGCGAAAGCAGGTATAGAGAGTTTCTCGCGCGGCAAGCCGAACTGACACGCCTTAATGAAGACCTGGCTATTCTGAAACAATTACCAATCAAACAAATGAGGGATTACGGCTGGATTCCACCAACAACTGACAAGCGTCAACAGTTAGCTTTTGTCCTACGACATTGCGGGGTCGCGTCGCCTGCACAATTGCCTGCGCTTGGCAACCGCCTGATGGCTTCATTTCGTAAATCGCCGAAGAGTGACTCTTTGGTTGCCACCTTGTGGATACGGCAAGGTGAAATTGAGGCGGCTAAAAATTTTTGCGCCCCGTATGATGCCCATAAATTCCGAACGGCCTTGGGCCAAATTCGATCTTTGACGCTTCACTCACCGGATGTTTTCCAACCGCAATTAAAAAAACTCTGCGCTGAGGCCGGCGTAGCGGTAGTCTTCGTGAGAGAACTTCCCAAAGCCGGAATTTGCGGCGCGACCAAATGGCTGAAAAAAGATAAGGCCATGATTCAGTTAAGCCTGCGTTACAAAACAAATGACCATCTCTGGTTTACATTCTTTCACGAAGCCGCGCACCTTTTGCTTCATAGCCAGTCACAAACCTTTTATGAAACGGATAATCGTTCAGAAGAGAAGGAAGAAATTGAGGCGAACCAGTTTGCTGCCGACTTCCTGATTCCACCCGATGAACTCACGTCATTTTTAGCAGCCACTCAGGGACGCCCTATCAGCAAAGTTGCTATCAATCGTTTGGCAAATCGCTTGGGAATTGCACCTGGCATCGTGGTTGGACGCCTCCAACACGAAAAAAAAATACCACCTTCACACTGCAACGATTTAAAGATCAAACTGGTTTGGGTAACGTAACTTCTCAGGGCAAACAAGCATTCCCATGTCAAAAATCCGCGTCCTGCCTGACAGTCTTGCCAATAAAATCGCCGCTGGTGAAGTGGTCGAACGCCCAGCATCTATCGTCAAGGAACTGCTTGAAAATTCGCTCGACGCGGGTGCGCAACGCATCGAGGTCGCCATCGAAAGCGGTGGC
Organism: Acidobacteriota bacterium; assembly: GCA_031418175.1. Lineage (GTDB taxonomy): Bacteria > Acidobacteriota > Blastocatellia > RBC074 > RBC074 > JACPYM01. The sequence continues at coordinate 5,639 of JANOWX010001172.1, forward strand.
CGCCGCCTGATCCGCGTGGCCGACGACGGCGAAGGCATGTCGCGCGACGACGCCATCTTGGCCTTTGAACGCCACGCCACCAGCAAACTCAAAACCGCCGAAGACCTGGACGCCATCACGACGCTAGGCTTTCGCGGCGAAGCGCTCGCTTCGATTGCGTCGGTGGCCAAGGTGCGCTTGCGTTCGCAAACGGCCAGCGATCTGGTCGGCACCGAAATCGAAATCAGCGGCGGACGCATGCTGAACGTGCGCGATTGCGCCTTTGCGCGAGGGGCTGAATTTGAAATCCGCGATTTGTTTTTCAACGTGCCCGCGCGCCGCAAATTCCTCAAATCCGAAGCGACCGAAAACTTCCACATCGCCAATCTGGTCACGCATTACGCGCTCGCCAATCCGGCGCTCTCGTTCACGCTCATCAACAACGGGCGCGAAAGCATCCGCGTCACGCCGGTCAACGATCTGCGCGAACGCGCCTATCAACTCTTTGGCGGCGCGTTCATCAGCGGCTTGATCGAAGTAAGAGCAGCCGAACAGACCGGCCCCGACGAATTGCGTGTGCGTGGCTTCGTCTCTTCGCCCTCGGCCACGCGCACGACGCGCGACAGCCAATACTTTTTCATCAATGGCCGCTACGTACGCGACAAAGTGCTCAGCCGCGCCCTGCTCGAAGCCTATCGCGCCATGATCCCGTCCGGCGTCTATCCGTCGGCCATGCTCTTTGTCGAATTGCCGCCGCACGAAGTTGACGTCAACGTCCATCCCGCCAAAACCGAAGTGCGCTTCGTGCGTAGTACCATCGTCCACGACCTGGTGCGCGACGCCATCCGTTCGGCCATCGGCACAACCAAATCGGCCGTGACACTCTTTGCCGAAAAGAAGCAGCCCGCGCCCGAACAGTTGAACGCCGCAGCCCGCACCGCCGCGCTCGATTCCTTCTTGTCCGAACAAGCGCCCAAACCCACGCGCACCGAGTTGCGCGAAGGCTTTCGCTTGCAGATGCCCCAGCCGCCCGCACCCGCGCCACAGCAGCAAAAGATGGAATTGAGCTTCGCGCCTTCGCCCGCACCGTTGATTGAATTGGAAGAAGCTGCGTCCACGGCTGCGGCTGAAGTCCCAGCAACAACTAACGAGCCAGTTGTTCACTCACCAACCGCCGGCCAACCACCGGCAACCGACAACGACGAACTGCCGGCTGCCGACCGCCGACTGCCGACTGCTAACTTAGCACCGCCCCGTTACAGCAACCGGCTCGGCTGCCTGGGCGCACGCGGCGCAGACAACAGCAACGCCCAGCTTAAGACGGCGCAAAACCTGACGCTGCACGCCGACGAAATCAACATCGGCGGCCAATTGCACAACAGCTTCATCCTCGCCGCCGACCGCGCGGGCCTGCTCATCATTGACCAGCACGTAGCCCACGAACGCATCCTGTTTGAGCAACACTGGCGCAACCTGCGCCACCGCAAGATCGAAGTCCAGCGCCTGCTCATCCCCGAAACCCTGGACCTGACGCCCGCCCAAACCGCCGCCTTCGATCAAGTCCTGCCCGAACTCGAAGCGAACGGCTTTGAACTCGGACGGCTCTCGGGCCGCACGATTGCGCTCAAAGCGATCCCCGCCATTCTCGGCGCAGGCACTGCCCAAACCTTGTTGCTGGAATTGCTCGACGCCATCGAACAGGATCGCAAGGGTTTGTCGCTCGACGAACTGCACGCCGAAATCGCCGCCAGTCTGGCCTGCCGCGCGGCCATCAAAATCAACATGCCGCTCGCGCCCGAAAAGATGCGCTGGCTGCTGGACGAATTGCTGCGCATGGAAAACCCCGCCACCTGCCCGCACGGCCGCCCGATCATTTTGCGGATGACGATGCGCGAGATCGAACGCGGCTTTCAACGTTCGTGAAACAGCGAAGCCGGATCGCCTGCCACCTGGGCAACATCGCCTTTCGTTCGGGCCGCCGCGTGCAATGGGATGTGGAGAATGAGCGCGTCGTCGGCGATGCCGAACAGCAGCGGCTGGTGCTGAGGGAGTATCGCGCGCCGTGAAAGTTGCCGATGTTGGCGTGAGTTGATCTTTGGAGTGCGTGCGGCCCGGGCCGCCGCTTTGGTAGTC
>JANOWX010001173.1:0-8230 GCA_031418175.1 Acidobacteriota bacterium
GTGCTGGGCCGGGTCTTCCAGCGCCGGATGAATGAAGTGGGGCTGTTCGCGCCGCACGCCGGCGGGTGTCCAGGCGTGCGCGTTTTTCAAGACCGGAAAGCGTTCGCCTTTGCCCACGGTCGTGCCGGTCGTGGCGTCCAGCCGGTTGCAACGGCTGCACGACGGCAGCAGATTGCGCCAGTCGTAGGCTAGCCAGAAATAGCCGCTGTGCGCTTCCTGCTTCCCCTTCCGCGTGCGCGTGACCTTTTTGTTGTGCTCGTCGCGCACGCCCTTCTTCGGGCGGAAGTGTTCGACATCGCCCGTCTGGGTCAGGATGAATCTGGCTTCGCAGTAGGCGCATTTGAACTGATAGCCAGTCCAGATGGCGTCGCGTTGCGCTTTGTAAAGTTTGTCGTTGACCTTGACCGGCTGCCCGGTCTGGTGGGCAGCCAGCAATTGTTGCGCGGCAACCTCGGCAGCGCTGCGCCATTGGTTCCAGGCGGCGCGTTTCAGTTTGTCTTTGGGCGGCGTGAAATCAACGCGGATCATTGCGCCCCCCTTGTGTCCCTTTTGTGTCTTTGAACAAGCGCGCCAATTGCTTTTTGAGCTGCGCGCGCAGGACTGGCTCCGTGACATCCGTTGAGGCTTCCGCCAGCGCGGCGGCTTTGGCTTCGGCTTGCGGGCGCGCCAAGCCCCTGCCCCGGCGCGGTGCGGCGGGCGAGGACGCAGCCATCTGTTCGAGCATTTCCTCTGCGCGCCGCTCGGCTTCGGTTTCCGCGCCGCTGTGCAATTGCCGGACGGTTTCGCGCAAGGCCGCCAGTTCGTGCGTCTCCGCCGCCGTCAGCGTGGCTTGTTTGGCGAGCAATTCCAGGTAGCGGCGTTCGGCTTGCGGCACGACGCCGCGCGTCGAACGCAGCGCGAAATACGGGCTGGTCAGGATTTCATCGGCGCGCAATTCCTCGAGCGGCGGCAACGCGGTCACGGCGTAAACCTCGCTGCTTTCGTCGCGCCGCCGCAACGCGACGATCTCGCCCGCGCGCAGCCCTTTCAAACACAGCGGATCGTGCGTGGTGACGATGAACATGGCTTTGGGGAAGGCGCGCCGCAACCGCGTGACCAGTTCGATCTTCCAGCGCGGATGCAGGTGCACTTCCAATTCGTCAATCAACACGATGCCCTCGGCGCTCGCCAGGTCGTCCCAACGTTCGAGCAGCGCGCGCATGATGTCCGCGCTGTAGGCCAGCACCGATTGGAAGCCGTCGCTCAAGGCGCTGAGTTCCAGCGCGCCATCCTGCAACGCCACCGTCACTCGCCCGTGGCGGCGGCTAAAACGCGCCTCCGCTTCGACCAGCAGCAAGTCTTTGAGCGCGCGCGCCGCCGCGTTGAATTGTTTGGGCGGCAACTGGCCGAGCCATTGCGCGGCGTCGCTGAGCGGCGCGGTCGGCACAAACAGGTTACGGATGCGGATGTATTTCTCGGCGGACGCGGCCTCCGTCGTCTGGCGCGGCAACAGGCGCGTCGAACCGTAACCCAACAACAAGACCTTCGCCTCTTGCGGCTCGACGCGGAAGCGCGGCGAACGGCGGTCAAAGCGCAGCACCAGCGGCGTGGGCATTGAGGTGAGCCAGACTTTGACTTCGCCCGCGCCACCGCGCGCCTGCTTGCGCACGAAGCGGCGCGCGTCCAGCCGCAAACTGTCGCAATGGCGCTGGCCCATCAAGGTCAGCGCGATGGCCTGCAACACGCTGCTCTTGCCCACGCCGTTTTCGCCCACCAGCGCCAGCCACGCTTCGCCCTCGCCCGTGGGCGTGGGGAAGTGCAAGTCCAGATGTTCGATGGCTTTGAAGTTGCGGATCTCGACGCGTTCGATGAAGCGGCTGGCTGAGCCGAAGTAAGTTTGCTGGCTGCCGTGTTCGACTGAATGTTTTTCTTTCTGTTTGGTGCGTTGCTCTGCTTGGTGTTTGGCTGCACGCACCTTTGGGTGATCGGTTTGCACGAGACGCTGAGACTCCGCTGCCGCTTGCCAGAGGAGCCGCGCCTCCGCCGCCTCTTGCCAGCGGTTGAACAACTGGCGGCGCAACGCCAGGTATGGACGGTCTTCGGTCAACAACTCAGCCTGCATTACGCTGCGCGTGGCTCCCGACCAGACGGCATATTGCGACTGTAACAAGCGGGCTTCCGCACGCCGCGCCTCAATCAGCGGCGCGCGATTCAGCGTCAGGATTTCAATGGTGTGATTGCCGCGCTCTGTCAGCCCGACGACTTGCCCGTCTTCCTCGAAATACAAATGTTCAGCGGGGTCGTCGTCACAGGGATCAAGCAGCAACGGCTGCTCGTTCAGCAAGGTTTTGCCTTTTGCCCCAACGCGCGCGCGTTGGCCCAGAATCGGAAAGCGTGTGCTCTTGGCCCGCTCGCAAACCGGGCAGATCAGATACAGGTTCGCCCATTCATACGCCAGCCAGCCATAACAATCGCGCTCTGACTGGCCGTCCAGATTGACCGCGTGTTGCAACGGGCGAAAGTGGCCGAGCTTGTCCAACGCCGCCTCCAGCTTGCTTTCGCAAAAGGCGCACTTGTCGCCGAACAGTTGCCGCAACGCCGCCAGGATGGACGGCGCACGGTACAGGCTGTGTTTGAATTCGTAATCCTGCTGCGCGCGTTTGGCCGGCGCGAGCCGGAAGAATTTCTCCAGCCGCGCCCGTTCGCCGAACATTTCCCGCGTGTCGTAAACGGCGGGCACGGGCACGCGACTGCGCTCTACTTTGATCATCGTGGAAGTTTCTCCTTTGGTGCGGCGCGGCTTTTAGATGCGTGGCCGCACGCGCAATTCCGGCTCCGGGTTCGGCGGGTCTTGCTGAAACACCGGGCCGTGGCCGCGCCATTCGCGCGCCAGTTCGAGCAACTGTTGGGTCAACTGCGCCGCCAGCGTCTGTTGCGCTTTTGAATCCCACGCATAGCTGGGCGGGGCTTGGGCCAGTTGTGCAAAGCTGGCATCCGGCGCGGGGTCGTCCGTCACATCGGCCAACTCGGTCAGCAGCGCTTCCAACTGCGCCATAGTCGAGCGGTAGCGCACCCAGCGGTGATTGTCCCAGGTCGTTTCGATGGGGTCTTGCTGATCGGCCTCGGTCAGCCCTACGCCGGGGTAGTGTTTCAACAATTCCGCCGCCGCCGCTGCGCCACGCGCCGCCACGCGTTGAATCACGGGCGGTGGCATGTGCAGATTCAGGCCGCCTTCTTCGGCTTCATTCATGCTGATGTGCAGGATGCGGTCGCGGTAACCGGGCAGCGGGATTTGCAGGTTGTCGTTCCAGTTTTGCAGCACGTTGAGCAGCGCGCCGAAAAAGCCGCCCAATTCGCCGAAGCGCGTCCAAAGCTCCAACCGGCCGCTGTTGTTGCGCCGCGCCAGGCGGAAATCCCGCGCCGGAAAATCGGGATGGAAGGGGCGCAGGTTGACCGCAAAGGCCGGGCGCGTCGGCAACACCTGATCGAAAAAATGCACGGGGAAGTTGCTGCAAATGCCGCCATCCGAAAACCAGCAACGTTCCAGTTTGCGTTGCGCTTCGTCACGGCGCGAAAAATCAATCGCGTAAAGCGGCACCGCGCCCAACAACAACGGGAAGCTCAAACTCATTCGCGCCGCCACGATCACCGGCAAATCCGCGCCCGTCGGCAATTGAAAAAGCCGCTGCGCCGGTTCGGACTTTTCTTCGGGCCGCGCGGGACGGCCCTTCTCAATCAGCCAATTCACCACACGCGCGGGAAAGAGTTGCCGGAAATCCGCTTCGTCAAAAAAGAACTCGCGGTTGTCGAAGGGCAAACGGTACGGCCGCCCGCGCGTCAGGCAGGTCGTCATCATCTCAAGATTGACGAAGCGCGCGGCCACCGGCACAGCAGCGGCATCTTCGCCCGACTGCGGTTCGCGGCCCAGCCACAACGCGCCGAAGGTCAACGGCGGCCCGTCCACCGGACGCCCCGCCAATTCGTCAATCAAATCGGCCAGCCAGATGGTTAGCGGCGCCTGCCCCGCATCCGTCACTGTCTGGCCCGAACAGAAGCCGTAAAACTTATCCGGCAACACGCGCCACACCTGCCACACAAAGCCAAGCAGCAGCGCCGCCAGCAACGCGCTGACACCCAACACCAGCGCCAGCGTCAGCGCATAGCCGAACAGTGTCCAGCCCGTCGTCACCCCCGCGCCCAGCAATAACAACAACAGGCCGCCGCAAGCCGCCAATTGCGCGTCGAACCAGCCCGCGCGCCTCAGCCGGTAAAACTCCCACGCCGTCCAACCCAACGCGACCAACGCCGCCGCCCAGCAAACACCGGCGCCGGTTTGCCGCGCGCCCAGCGCCGCCAGCAGCAAGCCCAGCGCGATCACGAGCGGCAACGCGCCCAGCCACGCCGCCCAGGGTGTAACTTGCAGCGCGCCGCGCAAAGCCTGGCCCCACGCACTAGCCAGCAACGCCAGCACCACGCGATACAACGCGGCGGTCTCAGGCTCCGGTTGAAAGAGGCGCAGCAAGCGCGTGGGCTGCCCTGCGCCCTCGGTTTCGGCCAATTCCTCCGGCAACGCGGCCAACCGCGCGAAGGGCCGTTCACCCTGTGTTTGCGCGCCGAATTGCGCCGCCGCCGTCGCCGCCGCCGCAATCGCGCCGGCCGAGGTGCCGCCGATGTTTTTGAAGCTCCAATAGTCGGCGAGTGCGCCGATGACCGGCGGATAAACGATGCCGCTGGTGATGCCGCCTTTCATCACGATGTCGCAAGCGCGTTTGGGCGCGGGTGCCATGGTGTGCCTCCTGTCGCAAGTGAGGAGCGTTACGTTGCAAAGTTTTGCTGGCTGCCAGCCAGCCTGAAATGCCAAACTAAGGATGGCGCAGAGACTACGAGAAGCCCTCGCAAACGGCAAGCAACCAAGGAGCAACACACCTGATGAACGGGCAACAACGCATTGAAATCGCCGCAGAGACGCTGGAGATTTTGCAGCGCGGCCGTTACACCGCCGCTTCTGGCCGCGCCGTCGAAATTCACGCGTGGCTGCACGCCGCCGTCACCCGCACGCGGCTGTACCGCCCCGCCGACTTCCCCGATGAACTGACGATCACCGCGCGCCCCTTTCAAACCGTCAGCGCGGTTACGCCCGAAACCACGCTGGCCGCCGCGCAACGGTTGGCCTTTGCCGAGGCGGATGATGAGCCGCTCTGCTTGAATTTCGCTTCGGCCAAATTTCCCGGCGGCGGGTTCCGCTCCGGCGCGCAATCGCAGGAAGAATCGCTGGCGCGTGCGTCGGGCCTTTACGCCAGCCTCGCGCCGCAGGCCGAGATGTACGAGTACAACCGGCTGAGCAAAACCTGTTTTTACTCCGATTACATGATCCATTCGCCCGGCGTGCCGGTCTTTCGCGACGACGCGGGACGCTTGCTGGGCGCGCCCTATCGCGCGGCCTTCATCACCGCGCCCGCCGTCAACGCGGGCGTCGTGCGGCGGCAGGAACTGACGCAACTGCCGCTCTTGCGCGCCACCATGCAGCGGCGCTTGCAGCGCGTGTTGTGGGTGGCGCTGCGACACGGCCACACGCGGCTGGTGCTGGGCGCGTGGGGTTGCGGCGTCTTTGAAAACGACCCGTATGAGATCGCCGAACTGTTTGCCGAAACGTTGGGCGCGGGCGGCACGTTTGACGGCTGCTTCCGCGAAGTTGTTTATGCGATTTATGACCGCACAAATAACCGCGCGGTCTTTGCGCCGTTTGAAAAGCGGCTCGGCTAGCCGTCACCTTCCGTTTACCAATCCGCCCAACTCCGCTATCCTGCCGCCGCTTCATTCAACGCGTTACACAACCTGAACAATCTTTGTTGCCTTCACCAAAAGGAGATTCGCTATGAGTGCCACCTTTGCACCGACCGCTATTTCGCAAGCACAACCCAGCAAGCTGAAACGCCTGCTGTTGCTGCTGCTCGTTTTGCTCGGCCTGCTCTGCGCCGCCGCACTGTCCATCGGTCTTTATCCATTCAAAGCCGACGTGCCGCCGGGCGGCGCCACCAATGGCGCGCCGGGCAGCGGCGGTTTGAAACGGCCCTTCCCCGCGATGGTGATGCGCGCGGATAATCCCACCACCGATGACAAAGTCGAGTTGGGGCGCTTGCTCTATTTCGATCCCGTGCTGTCAGGCGACAACACGCAATCGTGCGCGACCTGCCATCATCCCGACTTGGGCTTCAGCGACGCGCGTTTCACTTCGATGGGCAAAGGCGGCCACGGCACGGGGACTGAGCGCACCGGCGGCACGGTGTTGCCGCGCGCCGCGCCGACGATTTGGAACGCCGCCTTCAGCTTCAAACAATTCTGGGACGGGCGCGCCGACGACCTGGAAGACCAGGCCAAATTCCCCATCACCTCTGAAATCGAGATGAACCAGAACGCCGACGAACTGGTCAAAGAGTTAAAGGCCATTCCCGCCTACGTGCAACAGTTCGACAAAGCCTTCAACGGGCGCGACGGTTCGGCGCTGAGCTTCGACAACACGGTCAAGGCCATCGCGGCGTTTGAACGCACCATCGTCAGTAACAATTCGCCCTTCGATCATTTTGCGGCGGGCGACACCGAGGTGCTGAACCAACAGCAAAAGCGCGGCCTGGCGCTGTTTCGTTCGTTGAAGACGCGCTGTTTTGAATGCCACGGCTTCCCGACCTTCGCCAATCCCGATTTCAAAGTCATCGGCGTGCCCGACCTGCCGCCGAAAATTGACAACGTCGCGCCGTCGCCCGCCACCCCCGACCTGGGCCGCGGCGACGTCACCAAAGCGCCCAACCACGCGCGCGCCTTCAAGGTGCCGACGCTGCGCAACATCGCGCTGACCGCGCCTTATATGCACAACGGGCGCTTCCAGACGCTGGAAGAAGTCATCAGTTTTTATGCCAGCGGCGGCGGCGCGGGCAACGGCCTGAAGCTGCCCAACCAGGACGACAAGATTCGCCGCTTCACGCTGACCAACGACGAACGCAGCGACCTGGTCGCCTTCCTGCACGCGCTGACCGACGAATCGAAGAAGCCGGAAACGCCTGCGCAAGTACCCTCCGGCTTGCCCGTCGTGACGAAGTTGCAACCGCAACCGGCTTCGATCACCAAACCTGCGGCGGCAGCCGCAGCCGAACCCAAACCGCCCGCGCGCAAACCTACGACCTGGACGGTCACGCCCGGCCAGACGATCCAGACCGCGCTCGACCGCACCATCCCCGGCGATGTGGTCGAGATCAAACCGGGCACGTATCACGAAATGTTGCTGCTCAACACCGACGGCGTCACCGTGCGCGGCCTGATCGAAAACGGCCAACGCGCCACGCTCGACGGCCAGAACAAGCTGACCGACGCCGTGATCTCTTCGGCGCACAACATCACGTTCGAGGGCCTCGCGGTCAAAGACTACGTCAACAACGGCCTGACCATTCACGGCAGCCAGAATGTTACTTTCCGCAACCTGGTCGTGGATAACACTGGCCTTTACGGCGTCTACCCCGTCGAATGCAAAGGCGTGCTGGTCGAGCAGTGCGTAGTAACAAAAATCAAAGACGCGGCGATTTATGTCGGCCAATCCGCCGACATCGTCGTGCGCAACAACGAAGCCCACCACAGCGTCACCGGCATCGAGATCGAAAATTCGGTTAATTCGGTCGTCGAGAATAACTATTGCCACGATAACACCGCCGGGATGTTAGTTTTCCTGTTACCCAACAACCCCTCCAAAGTCGCGCACGATCACCAGGTGCGTAACAACCGGATCATCAACAATAACATTCCCAACTTCGGCGACCCCAACGCCATCGTCGGCCAGGTCAACCCCGGCAGCGGCTTGATCGTGATGGGCGCGGATCGCACCGAAGTCAGCGGCAACGAAATTCGTGGCAACGATTCGTTCGGCCTCGCCGTGGTCAGCATCGAAATCGTTTATCCCAAAGGCAAGTTATTCGATGTGGGCGTCGTGCCGGAAAATAACCGTTTCTGGGGTAACACATTTGCTGACAACGGACGCAATCCGCAGGGCGACATCAAGAAAATGGGTTTGCAGAACACGGATATTTTCTGGGACGGCAGCGGCTGGAATAACTCGTTTGAACAGCCGGGCGCGCAGACTTTTCCCAGTATGTTACCCAAGCAAAGCTGGCCGGATGTGGTAAGGCGGGCGTATACGCGGGGCTTCCGGTATCTGGTCGAGCAGATGCTGTGATTACTAACACTGCGACAAGCTGGCAGCTTGTCG
>JANOWX010001174.1:0-5961 GCA_031418175.1 Acidobacteriota bacterium
AAAATGACCCTAGTCCAATTAGAAATTTAGTCATTTTATTAAAATCTTTGCAAATATCGTTAGCTGATATTTATAGAATGCCCAAATTAATTATTTTTTCCTGTCTTGGAAATCTCGCACACAGGCTAAAGCCTGAACTCCATGCTCTTTCGGTTTGTGCTCTTCTTTTCTCACTTCGCCGCATCGTAAAAACCAGCGCGCCGGTACGATTCATCGAGCAATTCGACCAGATGCGCGACGCGGCAATCGGCGTCAAACAAACGCGCGCCCGCGCTCAGTTGCATGTGGCAGCCGGGATTGGCCGTCACCAGCACGTCGGCGTTGGTCGCTTTCACTTTGTTGATCTTGTCAGACAGCAGTTGGTTCGACATCTCAGGCTCGCTCAAATTGTAAATGCCCGCGCCGCCGCAGCAATCCTGAAAGCCTTCGAGTTGTTTGTATTCCAGGCCCGGAATCGCGGCCAGCAGCTTTTGCGGCGCGGTCATCACGCGCTGGGCGTGGTACAAGTGACACGGCGCATCATAAGTCACGCGCTGTTCGAGCGGCGCGCCGGTTTTGAATTCGTCCGCGTCAATCAGCGCCGCCAGGAACTCGGTCACATCCTTCACCCGTATGCTGAAAGCTTTAGCCCGCTCGGCATACAGCGCGTCGTGTTTGAGCAATTCGCCGTATTCTTTCAACAACGCGCCGCAGCCGGCGGCATTGATGATGATGGTTGCGGCGGGCGCGCGGCGTTCAAAGGCGTCAATGTTGCGGCGCGCCAGTTCGCGCGCGGTTTCCATTTCACCGGCGTGCGCGTGCAGAGCGCCGCAGCAGACCTGCGTTTTGACGCGCGTGTTCGCGCTGCCATTCACCGCCAACACGCGCGCGGTCGCATCGTTCACGGGTTTGAACAGCCCTTGCATCACGCAGCCCGTAAAGACTGTCACGGGGCGCGTGGCATCACTGGCAAATTTTGATTTCTCGTCGCGCCGCCCGCTGCTGTGCGGGATCGTCGAAGCCAGCAAGGATGCCGCGAAATCCGCCGCGGGCGTGATGGCTTTCAAGAAACCCGAACGCAGCAGCCACTTCGTCAAAAAGAAACCGCGCGCCAGCCGCATCAAGAAAAAGACTACACGCAAGCGCCACGGATATGGGAAGACGTGACGCAACGCCAGCTTGAGCATCAGCTTTTGAAAGGTGCCGCGCGGGTTCTCGCTCTTGGTGTGCAGCAAGTCCTCGCGCGCCGCTTCGAGCAGGAAGCCGTAATTGACGCCCGCCGGACAAGCCGTCTCACACGCGCGGCAACCCAGGCACAGATCAATGTGTTTGCTGAACGTGGCTGACTCCATCGGCAAGCGCCCTTCGGACACAGCGCGCATCAGGTATATGCGTCCGCGCGGGCTGTCGTTTTCGTTGCCCAACTGCTGATAGGTCGGACAAGCAGGCAGGCACAGGCCGCAATGAATGCAGCCCAGAATCTTGTCCATCTCGGTGTTGAGCGCGGTTTGTAATTTGATGGTCATAGTTTCGTCCCTGGGTACGCACGGCTTCCAGCCTGCGAGCGTGGCAGCAGACGGAATCAGGCCGCAGGTTACCTTTCAGCCTCAGTCCGTCTAGCGCCAGATCCGCACGCTGGAAGCGGTGCGCACCCAGGTCAAATCCCGGCGACAAAGCGCCCGTAATTCAAGCGATGCTGCGGGTCGTATTGCTCCTTGATGCCGCGCAACAGGCCCACGTTCGCGCCAGGGTCGCCCCAGACATCCAACTGGTTTTTCAATTCAAACGGCGCGCGCACGATCACCATCTGGCCGCCGCGCGCCTGGGCCGCCTCGCGCAATTCGACGAGCAGCTTGTGGCGGAAGCGTGAACGCAACTCGTCCAGCATATCTTCGCCGCCGAGGATGCGCACAACGCCGTTGGCCGCGTGCGCACGAATTACCGCCGCTGGCATCAAGCGTTGCACATCGGCCAGCGTCGCACTTACGTCCGCAGGCAGCGAGGTCGCGCGCAAGCTGAACGTCCATTGCTCGCTTGTTTCGCTGGCGTGATAGGCGCGCCAGAATTCGTTGCTGTCAGCTTCGCTCAACACGGCGTGCTGCAAGGCGCCGCCCAGCCGCGCGGCTTCGCTGAGTTGCCATTCGGCAGTCTCGGCTTCTTCATTCCAAAAGCACAGCACGAGCGCGAATTTTTCAGCATCAAGCGGCAAGCCGGGTTGCGGCGAGAGCAACTCCCACGCCGCCGGTTGCAAATCGGAATCCATCACGCGCGCCGACAAGGCGGTCAATGGCTCAAAGCTATCCGCATAAATTACCAACGTCCGTTCGCAGGCGGGCAGCGCGCGCATTTTGAAACTCATTTCGGCCAGCACCGCCAGCGTGCCGTAACTGCCCGCATACAGTTTGCACAGATCGTAACCGGCTACGTTTTTGACGACCTTGCCGCCGGCTTTGGTGATCGTGCCGTTCACGTGCACGACGCGCGCGCCGATCAGCCAATCGCGCGGCGTGCCGTAATGACAGCGCAACGGCCCCGCGCTGGCCGTCGCCACCGTCGCGCCCAGCGTCCCGCGCGCATCGCCAAAAGGATCGAGCGGGATGAATTGTTTGTGCTCGGCGGCCTGTTCGTTGAAGGCGCGCAAGGCCACACCCGCCTCGACGGTGCAGGTCAAATCGGCGGGTTCGTATTCGAGCACGCGGCTCATCTGCGCCGTCGAAACGATCAGGTGAAACTGCGCGATGTGATTGCCCATTTCCAGCCAGGTGCCCGCGCCCGCCGGGACGATGCGCCAGCCTTCGGCGGCGGCGAATTTCAGCATCTCGCTCAACTCTTCGATGCTCTGCGGATAGGCGATCACGCGGGCGTCCTCATCGCTGACGCGGTAATGGCTGCCGATGGCGTGTTGCGCGCGCGCGGCGCCAAAGGCTTGGGTCAGGCGGTAAGCGACTTGTTCAGGCGCAATGTAGGCAATCGCCTCGGCGCTCGAGATTTCCATTGTGTTTGATACGGATTCGATGGGGTAGCCCGCGACGGAACATCGCTGGCGCCTTTGCTTATACCATGCTCACACGCTTTTCGGCGAGCGCCGCCCTCAACGCGTCAATGGCTAGCGTTGCGCAATGCTCTTTGTTGCGCGGCAACCCGCCCAGCGGCGCGCTCAAGTCTTTGGCCTTGAGTTGCTTGACCTCGTCCAGCGTCTGGCCCTTGAGCATTTCGGTCAACACCGAAGCCGCCGCGAGGCAGGGCGGACAGGCTTGGGCTTGAAAGCTGGCGGCAGTGATGCGCGCGTTTTCGATTTTCAGATACAGATGCAGCAGGTCGCCGCAAACGGGATTGGTTGCAGTGCCGTGCGCCGAGGCATCAGGCAATGCGCCCACGTTACGCGGGTTGTCGAGATGTTCGAGGACTTGGGGACTGTACATACGCGCGGCAGTGTAGCGCAGCCACGCGGAGCCTGCCTAATTTGTCTTGCGTGTTGCCCGGCGCTGGCTACAATAGCTGCCTAGAGATGGCAGCACCAAACCAATCGCCATCCGACACGACCGGCACAACGCTCAGGCCGGCACATCAATCGCACTCGCTGGCTAGCACGCTGAGACACAATCAACTTCATCAAAGATTTCAGGAGAAACGCCATGAAACTGCAAAGCTTTGTCAGCACCTTTCTGCTGCTCCTTGTGATTGCCTTCGTCACCCCTGCGCAAACCGTGACGGGCACATTGAACGGCACCGTGACTGATGCAACCGGCGCGGTCGTGCCGGATGTCGAAGTCATCGCCAAGAGCGTCGAGACCGGCGTCACACGCGCGACGCGCACCAACGCCGAAGGCTATTTCAACATGCCGTTTTTGCCGCTGGGCAGCTACGACGTAGTCGTCGGGGTGAGCGGCTTCAAGAAGATCACCAAGAACGGTGTGCTGATCGAATTGAACAGGACCACCGTCTCGGACTTCAAGCTCGAAATTTCATCCATTGGCGACGCCGTGCAAGTGACCGGCGAGACCCCGCAGATTGAAACTACCACGGGCGAATTGAAACATTCGCTCGACGAGAAACGCATCCAAGACACGCCGCTGGCCGGGCGCAATTTCATCTCGCTGGTCGAACAGATTCCGGGCTTTCAAACTTCGTCTTTTGGCGGCGACGGGTCGAGCGGTCAGAACAATCCGACCAATTCCAGCGGTTCGTTCGCGGCCTTCGGCGGCTTGGGCGGACGCGCGACGACGTTCCAAGTGGATGGCGTCAGCAACAACGATTCGTCTGAAAACCAGAATCGCCAGGGCGTCAATATCAGCACGATCAAGGAATTTCAGGTGTTGACCAATGCCTTTTCGGCAGAGTTCGGCGGCGGCGGCGCGGCGGTGCTGGTGCAAACCAAACACGGCACCAACCGGTTTCATGGCGACGCTTACGACTTCATCCAGAACGATATTTTCAATGCCAACGGCTTTTTCCGTAACGCCGCCGGGAAGTCGTCCGTTACTGGCCAGCCGTTGCAGCCGCGGCAAGCCGTGCGGCGGCATCAATATGGCGGCACGATTGGCGGCCCGATCTGGCTGCCCGAAAAATGGTTTGGCCCGGCGGCGTTTGACGGGCGTGACCGACTTTTCTTCTTCATCAGTGCCGAGCGGCTCACCAACAAGACGGCGAACAGCTACTCGCGCGTGATTTTCCTACCCGGCGAGGAACCGAAGCCCTGCCCCGTCGTGAACGGCGTGGTGGCGAACTCACGGCCCGGCGATCCGCTCCGCAGCTTCTGCGTTGACCCGACGACGCATCCGAACCTGGAACGCGACCTCGCGTTTATGCGCTCAGTGATCCGGCTGTACCGCACGCCCGAATTGGCCGGGGTGCAACCGAATGATCCGCAAGCCTGCGCGCAATTGATCGCCAGCGGACGCGAGAACCGCTGCGTCACGCTCGGCATCAACACGCAACAGCCGCGCTCCGATTACACCGGGCGTCTGGATTTGAAAGCGACGCGGAACGACAGCCTCTGGGTGCGCTATCAATACAGCCGCCTGCAGGACAACACCGGGCGCTTCGTTTTGGGCGACACCTTCGGCGCGCGCAACGACCGGCAATACAACCTGGGCTTGACCGAAACGCACGTCTGGTCGGCGCGCCAGGTCAGCGAGTTCCGCTACAGCTTCGGCAACCGCGCCACGTTGCAGGATGTCAGCGACGGCAACGATATTCCGGTCATCCGTTTCAATCAAAACCTGTGCGTGGGCAGCGGCGTGGGCGCGTGCGGCGGCATCATCGGCACTTCGACCAACGTGCCGATCAACCGCCGGCAACACGATCATCAATTCGTTTACAACCACACGCTCAGTTTCGCGCGCCAGACCTTGAAGATGGGCATTGACCATCGCAAACAGGCGCTGGACGACGAGACGGGCGACCGCGCGCGCGGCTTCTGGACCTTCGGTTCCGACAGCACGCTGGCAAACATTCAGGCGCGGAACGGCTTTACCAGCTTCGAGAATTTCATGCGCGGGTTCATCACGACCTATCAAAAAGGCTTCGGCAATCCCATCGGCCAAAACCGCTTCGGCGAAACGAACCTGTATTTGCAGGAAGACTTGCGCCTTAAGCGGAATCTGACGCTCAACCTCGGCGTGCGCTACGAATACGTCCGTGCGCCGAAGGAGCAAGAGAACCGCTTCGATTACCTTTTCGGCGACGACAAGAACAACATTCAGCCGCGCTTCGGCTTTGCCTACTCACCCGATTTTGAGGATGGCTGGCTGAACAAGTTGTTTGGCAGCGCGGGCAAATTCGTCATTCGCGGCGGCTACGGCATCAACCACACGCGGCTGTTCCAATCGGTCTTCTCGCAGAATCAGTTGAGCATCCGCACGCAGCCGCCCAATGGCTATGCGGATGTTTTCAGCGGGCGCTGCCCGAATGAAATCTCCGATCCGACCTGCGGCTTCGTCTTCGCGCCGGGCTTTGCCGTGCGCACGCCAACCTTCACGG
>JANOWX010001175.1:0-2961 GCA_031418175.1 Acidobacteriota bacterium
CGACGCTAAAGCCGACAGCGCCGTTGCCGCTGCCGGTTGCACCGCTGGTGATGCTCAGCCAGTTGTCATTGCTTGCGGCTGACCAAGCGCAACCCGCGCCCGCCGTGACATTGACCGTGCCATTAGCGCCGCTGGCCGCGACTGATTGATTCGTCGGCACGATGCTGAAAGTGCAGCCATCGGCTTGCGTGACGGTGAACGTCTGGCCCGCGACCGTGATGGTGCCGCTGCGTTGTGGGCTGGGGTTGGCGGCAGCGTTGAAATTGACCGCGCCATTGCCCACGCCACTCGCTGCCCCGTTGATTGTCAACCAGGCAACATTGCTCGTTGCCGTCCAAGTGCAATTCGCGCCAGTTTGCAGGTTGAATGAACCATTGCCGCCCGCCGCCGCAATGTTCTGGCTGACGGGACTCAGCGCATAGCTGCAATTCGAGCCTTGCGTGACATTGAAGGTCTGGCCCGCGACCGTGAGCGTGCCGGTGCGCGGCGGGCCGTTGGGATTGGCGTCAACGGTAAAGGCCGCGTTGCCGCTGCCCGTGCCGGTCGCGCCGCTGGTGATGTTGATCCAACTGACATTGCTGACAGCGGCCCAGTTGCAACTGACGGCGCTCGCGGTGACGGCTACGTTGCCGTTGCCCCCGACGGGCAGGAAGTTCTGGCTGCTTGGATTGATCGTGAAGTTGCATTGCACAGCGCACGACGTGCATAGCACGCTGCCGACGAGGCTGACCGAATCAATCCACCAGCCCGCATTGGCAATGCCGCAATCGAAACCGGCGCGCCAGCGGAATTGCACGTTCTGTCCGGCGGCGGCATTGGGCAACCCGACGGTCGTCGTGAGGTAGCCGCCCGAATCGCCCGTCCAAGCGTTACGCCCGGCCAGTGGGTTGGCGCAGGTCGCATCAACCGCCAGCGTTTGAATATAGCCGCCTTGGGTAAAGCTGCCGCCCGCCGCGAGGATGTCAGTGAAAGCGCCGCCGCCGATTTTGATTTCGAGCACGCCGCCGTCAAAGCCGCTTTCCAAACTATAACGTTGCCGGAACACCAACCGCGTGCCCGTGTTGCTGATGAGAAAGGTGGAAGAGGTCAAGGTGCTTTCGCCCGTCGTGCTTTGATTGGGCGTGAAGGCCGCGTTCGGCGCGCTGTCGGCAGTGCCGGTGACGGTTGTCCAATTGACGCCGCTGCCGCTGACCGTGCTGGCCCAGCCGTTGGGCAAGGCGGGCGGGCTGACGCTGTCGAACGCTTGCGCCGCCGTGACCAGCGCCTGTCCGACATTCAACGTGAACGTGCGCGTGACCGGGCCCAAGCCGCTGTTGATGTTGACGCTGACGGTCAATGGCGCGCCGCAAGTCGCGTTGGCCGGCACCGTGAAGCTGACGTTCTGTGTGGCCGTCGCGCCCGCATTGATTGCGCCATAACTGGCCGTGCCGCCGCCCGTGACATTCAATGTGGCATTCGACGCGCTGGCCGCGCACAACGGATTACTCAGCGGCAACGACAGCGTGAGCGTTTCGCCCGGATCGGCAGCGCCATTGTTGTTGCACGGCAACGGCCCGGCGTCGGTAAAAGTCACCGCGCCGATGTTGAGGTTGGGCATGGCAAACGATTCGGTCACGGCAGTCGAAGTGTTATAGCGCGCGCCATCGCCCATCCCGCGCGCCGCAAATCCGCCCCAGATGTCCAACTCATCCGCGCCGCCAAAGCCCGCGCAATCGGCGGCCAGCAGGGCATTGCGCCCGGACAGGAAATCGGGATTGGCCGGGTCCAGCTTCATGCCGTCGGTCGTGAGTTGCAACGCGCGCGCATTGCCCGCCGCATGCCCCAGCCGCGTGATCAGCCGCGCGCGCACTTCGAGCAAGGCCATGCACCAGATTTCGCCCAGGTTGTGCACTTCGGTGGCGGTGGCAGAACCGATCGGGCCGCGCGGGAAGGCGCCGTCCGTCACACTGATTTGCGCCGGATCGGCATCGGCAAAGGTCAGCGGGTTGTGCGGCCGCCCATTCGCGCCCTGATTGGTTTTGACCGCGTAAGGGAAGCGGCGAATGCCGTAGTAATAGTTGTCGGTCGTGCCGCCTGAAATGTTCAGCGTGGCATAGGCTCCGGCGGGGTAAACGCCGTTGACGTTTTCGTTGGCCGTTGAGAGCAGGGCGCGCGCGTAATAATCCGACCAGCCTTCGCCCATGCCGCGCGCGTTGGTCGTGCCCAACCCCGTCGAATTGCTGTGCAGCCGATTTGACGTGCCGTGCGCCAGTTCGTGAATCACGATGTCGTGATCCAGATCGCCATCGCGGTCGGGCGTCGGCCCGGTGAAGATGTACATCTGCATGCGCGGCAACGAGCCATCGGCGGGCGCGGAGAAATTGGCGTTGTTCGTGCCCGCTGAATCCTGCGCTTCGGCGCGCACGTAATCGTTGCCCGCGCCGCCGCGTCCGAAATTGTTCGCCTGGAAATTGCGCGCCGCCTCGGTGAAGCCGTACTGATACAGCAAATCGTGGTAGCGGTTCGACCAGAAAAACAAATCGGTCACGATGCCGTTGCGATAAGCGGCACCCGTCGGCGCTTCATTGTCCAATGGCGGCGGGTTGTAGCTGAAATCAAACACGCGATTCGTGCCCACCGCGCGCCCGTTGGCGTCAATGCCGTTGACGCCGTCAATGTCCAACCCCGCGTCCACGTTATTACCCGTCGTAGTGTTGCCGCCGTCGGTGATCCAGCCCAGGTTGTCGAAGGCGGGCAATTCGCTGATCAGCGTCAACGTCGTGCGGCCAATACCCGCGCCCTGAATGCCGCTGCCCGGCGTAGCGTGGCTGGGCGAAAGCGGCGCGGGGTTGTCAGCGTCGTAAATTGAGTAAGTCGCGCTTTGCGTTTGGGATTCGGTCAGATTTTTGCGGAAGAGCATTTCGCCATTGCCCTCGGCATTCACGACGAAATAGTAGGCCGCGTCTTTTGTCCACAGCGTCA
>JANOWX010001176.1:0-3954 GCA_031418175.1 Acidobacteriota bacterium
GCGCTCGCGGGCAGGCCGCAGAAATTCGCGGCCATCTGCGTATGCGTCGCCGCGTTGAGATTGCCAACAATCGGCGCGTTGGTGCGCGTGCAGCCGGTCAGCGGGAAGCCGGGGAAGTCAGGCCGCGTTTCGAGCAGTCGTACCGGGCTTGGCAGCGGATTGAAGAGCAAACCCGCGCCGTTCGCGTCCAACGCCTCTTCGCTGTAATAGCCCAAGATGTCCACCACCAGATGCGTCGTCGCGAAGGTGTAAATCTTGAACTTGCCATCCGCGCCCAGCTTCACCGCGAAGGGGCCGTTGATGACATCCGTGCCCGCGTAATTCGAACTCGCCACCGTGGGCCTTGTCCCGCCGCTCGGATAAATCGTCAAGTAGCCCAGCGCCGCTGGCAGCACGGTCGTCGCGTTGCCGACCAGCACCTGCGCCGTCGCCGGAATTGAATTGCAGGGCGCGGCCACTGGCGAACGCCCCTGCAACAATAAATCCAAATTCGGATCGGCATTCGGATTGCCCGTGCCGGTGAGTTGCGTGCCCGGCGTGATGCAGCCCGTCAGGCCGAGCCGCGTTTCGAGTAGGCGCACCGGCGTCGCCAGCGCGTGGAAGTACAAGCCACCGGTGTTCGGTGGGGCGTAGTAACCGGTCACATCCACAATCACGTGCGTGGTCGCGCTGCTGAAAATCTTGAACGCGCCATCGCCTGCGCCCAGGCCTACGGTGAAGACGTTGTTGGTGATTTCGTTGGTCTGGAAGTTGGAGTTCGCCACGGTCGGTTGCGCCGCCGTACTCGGAAACAGCGTCAGGAAGCCCGGCCCTGACGGCACGACTGTGATGTTGCCCGTGACCGCCGCCGCATTCGCCGGAATGCCCGCACAGACCGTGCGCGCGGGCAGCGTCAACGTGCCATTCGCATTGATCGGCACGCCCGGCATCGTGCAGCCGGTGAAGCCCGCGCGCGTTTCGAGCAAGCGCACCGGCTGCGGCAGCGGGAAGAACTGCAAGCCAACGCCGGCGATGGTCACGGTGTACGCGCGCAGTCCCGTGCAGCCGGTGCTCTCCGTTGCCGTCACGGTGAAGTTAAACGTGCCCGCCGTTGTGGGCGTGCCCGTCAACGCGCCGCCGCTCGCCAGCGTCAAGCCATTCGGCAAACTGCCTGTCGTGACGGCGAAGCTA
The DNA here is from genome assembly GCA_031418175.1 of Acidobacteriota bacterium. Lineage (GTDB taxonomy): Bacteria > Acidobacteriota > Blastocatellia > RBC074 > RBC074 > JACPYM01. Next base: position 1,171 of record JANOWX010001176.1, read on the forward strand.
TGCGGCGCCGTCCCGCCCGTCGCTGTCAGCGTCTGGTTATACGCCGCCCCTACAACGCCATTTGGCAGCGTGGCCGGATTGACCGTGATCGTAGCGCAAGGCGGATCGAGCAAGAGCGTGTAGGCGCGTTGGCCCGTGCAGCCATTGGCGTCCGTCGCGAGAATGGTGAAATTGAAGGCGCCGTTCACGGTGGGCGTGCCGGATAACAGTCCGCCGCTCGCCAGTGTCAAGCCCGCCGGCAAGCTACCTGCACTGACGCTGAACGTCGCCGTCGCCGCGCCGCTTTGTGTGAAGGTCTGCGAATACGCCGTGCCCGCGCGCCCATTCGGCAGCGTAGCCGGATTGACCGTGAGCGCCGGACACGTCACCGTCAGGGTGAAGCTGGCATCCTGTAGCGCTCCGCAATTGTCAGTCGCGCGGATGGTGATTGAATGTGTGCCGCCGGGGGTCGCATTGTTTAACGAGACGACGCCCGTCGTGTTGTTGACGGTGATCGTGCCGGTGTAAGTGCCCTGGCTTTGCACGACGATGCTGCTGACCGTGCCGTTGTCGGCGGGGCCGGTGGCCGGATTGACCGTTGTCGCCGCGCCCGCCGCCACACTCGCATTCGCATACGACAGTGTCGGCGCGGTGTTGGCGGTGACGTTGACTGGCAAATCGCCCGTGCCGTTCAGGCTGCCGTCTGAAACCTGGAAGCGCACAGTGCCTGCCGTTGCCGTGCACGACGCGCTGACTTGCGCGGTGATCGTGCCGTTGGTGTTGACGATGTTTGTGACGGTGATGCCGCTGGCGGTGCCACCCGCGACTTGCGTGACGATCAAACTGCCAGCCGGTGTTTGCGCGTCAGTCACCGTGCCCACCGTGACCGCCGCGCCGGCCGGGCTGCCCTGTTGACGCGCGAGGGCCGCCGCCGGGGTGAACGACGGCGCAGTGTTCGGCGTCGAGTTGGTCAGTGCAAAGTTGACCGCCGCCGTTGCGCCGCGCGCATTCGCCGCGACGTTGTAAGGGCCGCCCGCCGTATTGTTGGCGGTGACGATGCCGCTCGCCGCCAGGCCCCCCGCGATGCTGGCCGGATTGCCGCCAATGGTCGCGCTCGCCCCTGCCCCCGGCGCTGAGAAGCTGACCAGCCCGCCATTGACTGGTTCGCCAAACGAACTGCTGACTGTGACGATAAGCGGATTGGCGAAGGCCGTGTTGATGAGCGTTGCCTGGCCGCTGCCGCTGCTGCTGGCCAAGGTGAAACCGCGCGCTTCAAACGCGCCGATGTCGGTGGTGCTTTGTTGCGGACGTGTGAAGCCGCGTTGATCGGTGGGGGGCGCGCCGGCATTCGTGCCCGCGTTGAGCGCCGGACTGCCGGGCAAGAGTGCGTACGTCGCGGTAGGCCCGCCGTAATTGGCCAGCACGGCGAACAGCGGATTGGTGTTGAGCAGATCGCCCGCGGCTGGCGTTAGGCTGCTGTCTGAAACCAGATTGTTGCCCAGCGAAGTGATCGTTCCGCCCTTTTCCTGACGCACTTGCGTGTTGCTGTTACCGGCGACGATGGTGTTTTTCAGCGTGATGCTGGCATTGGCTGTCTTCCCGCTGTAAAGCCCGCCGCTATCGGGATTGTTGGCGGCGCTGTTGTTGGCAACCGTGCAATTGGTCAGGCTGACCGTGGCATTGCTTACGCCGGCGGTATTATCAATGCCGCTGCCGGTTGGGTTGGCCGCCCCAGTGGTATTGCCGCTGATGGTGCAATTGGTCAGCGTGGCAGTCGCGGGAGTGCTGCTGCTCAGATTCCACAAACCGCCGGATGCTACGCCCGCCGAATTGTTGCCGCTGATCGTACAGCCGCTCATGGTCAGCGTGCCTAGATTGAAAATGCCACCGCCACCGTCAGGGGCAGCGTTGCCGGCAATCGCACAATTGCTGAGGGTCAGCGTGCCGTTGTTGAAAATCCCGCCGCCATTGTTTTGCAAACCATTCGCCAGGGTCAGGCCAGAGAGGCTGGCTGTCACCCCGCTGTTAATCGTGAAGATACGGTAAGCGCCGCCTATGTTGCGCCGCACGGTGAGCAGATTTGCGCCCGGGCCATTGATCGTCAGGTTGTCATTGATACTGGGCAGGGAACTTTCCAGATTGATCGTGCCGTTGACGCTGAACGTGATGGTGTCCGGCCCCGCCATTGAATTGGCATCTGACAAAGCCTGACGCAGCGAACCGGCGCCGCCGTCCGCGAGGGTGGTTACATTAAAGGTGTCCGTGGGCGTGTTGGGTGCGCCCTGTTGCGCCTGGCTGGCGGGTTGTTGGCCAGCCAGTTGTGCCGCCGGGTGAGGCTGGGCGCGTGTGGCGTTGGCGACGTAAAAATTGACGCCCAACCAGGCAAAGCTGAGCGCGCCCAGGGTGAACAAAGTTTGCTTGGCCATATTGCGAGTAAGTCTCATAGGGATTTGCTCCTTGTGGTGGAAAACCGAGGCCGGGAAAGCATCACGCGTCACCGTGCCCATTAACGATGTTGCCTGGATCGGATTGCCATTGTGCCCTTGTCATTACAAAGCGTGCCCAGCGCCAGCCAGCGCTGCCGCACAGACGCCGCTTAACGTGCGCGCACGAAATTGCAAACTGATCGAAGCCTTTCGAGGGGGGAACGGTACTTGGCTTAAGAAAACGGCTGCCGCCCGCAACGCGAGCCACCCGTCATACAGCAAGTCCGATTACTGGTGAGGTTTGGAGCGCAATTATTACCTTGCGCCTGGGAAACCAGCCTTACAGAGATGGGGTAGTGGCTAAATCGAGTGGGACGGC
>JANOWX010001177.1:0-7279 GCA_031418175.1 Acidobacteriota bacterium
CTCGAAAGCATCCGCATCATCGAAGGGAAGGCGTAGGGCAGGTTTAAGCGCTGTTGGCGCGGAATGTTTATAGAATGGCTGTTGATGAAGTCTGCCAAGCTCCAGCGGAGCGACATCTGCCACATTTCGCTCCGCTGGAGCTTGGGGAAAATGACCGCCACCAGCTATAAACATCGCGCTCCCACGGAGCGCAAGCCAAAACCAGGTTTCCAGCATCAAGCGCAAAAACCGCGAGAACATCCGGCATAAAAAATGCGGGCAAATGATTGCTCACTTGCCCGCATTTTTCATTTCAGTCTGGCAATGATTTACGCCGTCACCGGATTGCCACCCGTTATCGGCGGCAAAATCGGTTTCAGCACCGGTTCTTTGTCCGCCGGTTTATCGGCATCCGGTTGCGCGGGTGGAGCCGGGGAAATGTCATCGAGCGGCAGGCCCGCGACGATGCGGCGAATCGCCACGGCGTCGAGCGTCTCGCGTACGAGCAAGGCCTGCGCCATGCGATCCAGCGCGTCGCGGTTATCGAGGATGATCTGGCGCGCGCGTTCGTATTGCTCCATCACGATGCGTTTGACCTCCTGGTCAATCTTGATGGCGGTCTCTTCGCTGTAATCCTGGTGCTGGGCGATCTCGCGGCCCAGGAAGATTTGCTCTTCCTTCTTGCCGAAGGTCAGCGGCCCCATGTTCGACATGCCGAATTCGCAGACCATGCGGCGCGCCAATTCAGTGGCGCGTTCGATGTCGTTCGACGCGCCGGTCGTGATCTTGCCCAGGAAAATGTCTTCGGCCAGGCGGCCGCCCATCAGAATTGCAATCGAACCCTCGATGTAATCCAGCGAATGGGTGTAGCGGTCGCCTTCGGGCAACTGCTGGGTCAGACCGAGCGCCATGCCGCGCGGGATGATCGTCACCTTGTGCACCGGGTCGGCGTTGGGGACTTTCATACCCACGATGGTGTGGCCGGCTTCGTGATAGGCCGTGGTCTTCTTTTCTTCCTCGGACATCACCGCCGATTTGCGTTCAGCGCCCATCAGGACTTTGTCCTTGGCCCACTCGAAATCGTGCATCCCTACGACTTTTTTGTTGTAGCGGGCAGCGTTCAGCGCGGCTTCGTTGACGAGGTTCGCCAAATCAGCGCCGGTGAAACCGGGCGTGCCGCGCGCGATGACCGAAACCTCAACGTCTTCGCCGAGCGGGATTTTGCGTGTGTGAACGGCGAGGATGCCTTCGCGCCCGCGCACGTCGGGGCGTTGCACGATCACGCGGCGGTCGAAACGGCCGGGCCGCAGCAGGGCCGGATCAAGGACATCGGGGCGGTTGGTCGAGGCGACCAGGATCACGCCGTCATTCGATTCGAAGCCGTCCATCTCGACCAGCAATTGGTTGAGCGTCTGCTCGCGTTCGTCGTGGCCGCCGCCTAATCCAGCGCCGCGATGGCGGCCCACGGCATCAATTTCGTCAATGAAGATGATGCAGGGCGCGTTCTTTTTGCCCTGTTCAAACAGGTCGCGCACGCGCGAAGCGCCCACGCCGACGAACATCTCGACGAAATCGGAACCGGAGATGGAGAAGAAGGGAACGTTGGCTTCACCGGCGATGCAGCGCGCCAACAGCGTTTTGCCAGTGCCGGGCGGGCCCATCATCAGCACGCCTTTCGGAATGCGGCCACCGAGCTTTTGGAATTTTTGCGGCTCTTTCAGGAATTCGATGATCTCTTGCAGTTCTTCTTTGGCTTCTTCGACGCCCGCGACGTCTTTGAAGGTCACGCGTTTTTGCTGGTTGGAAAGCAGCTTGGCGCGGCTCTTGCCGAACGAGAGCGCCTTGTTGCCGCCCGATTGCATCTGGCGCAGCATGAAAATCCAGAAACCGAAGATGATCAGGAAAGGCAGGTAGCCGATGGCGAATTGCATCCACAGGCTGTTGCTGGCCGAGGTGTCGTATTCGACCTTGACGTTCTTCTTCGCCATCTCTTTGGCGACATCCGCCGCCGCAAAATCGCCGCCGAGCAGTTTGGTCGTGTATTTCCCGCCGCTCGCGAGCATGCCGGTGACACGATCCTTTTCAATCTTGGCATCGGTGACATGCCCTTGATCCACCTCTTTCATCAAATCCGAATAGCCCATTTCACGCGGCTGGTTCGCGCTGCTATTGTGAAAGACCTGATATAACAGGATCGCACCGCCGATAATCACCACCCAAAAGATCACTTGTCTGATAGTCGAGTTCAAAACCATATACCTCCGTTGAAGACCTCCGCCGGGCATTCTAGCGTATCCACCCGGTTTTCGCTCAGCAAATTTCTGAAATGCCTAAGTGCCACAAAGCCATTCCAGACCGTCAGTGATGAAATGTCAAAGACGCCGCCGGTGCGGGCCGGGTTTCAGCGTTTCTAAGCGGCACGTTCCGGCCCGACCCGCCACAAACGCAGCCAGGCGGATTCGCGTCTGACGCGCCAACCATACGGCAATTCGATCACGCTGCCGCCCCGGCCTGACGCGATCAATGCGGCCAGCGCTTCCAAATGCACGGCGTCTGCACGGCCCGTCGCGCCGCATTCCCGCCGCAGCCAGACGCGCAAGACACGTTTGGCGAGCGCTGGATGGCTGGCGCGCAACGGGGCGAGCCGCAACCGCTGTCCTTCATCCACCTGCCGCAACAATTCCCGCGCTTGTTGCTGCAAACAATCTTCAGCTTCGCCTAACGCCGCAGCGGTGCGCACCAACGCCTCGCCAACACGTGGATTGAACGTGCGCAGCAGCGGCAGCAAGGAATGCCGCACGCGATTGCGCGTGAATTCCTCTGCGGCATTGGTCTCATCCGTGCGGAATGCGACGCCGTAGTGCGCGCAATGTTCCAACACCTCGGCGCGTGTGACGTTCAGCAAAGGCCGCAGCAAGCGCAGCCCTTCGTTCAATTCGGAGTCTTCGTGAATGCCGCGCAGCCCTTCAGCCCCTGTCCCGCGCAATAGCCGCAGCAATAGCGTTTCGACCTGATCGTCGAAAGTGTGCGCCGTGCCAACAAACTGCGCGCCGCATTGCCGCGCAACTTCCCGAAAAAAATCGTAGCGCACCGCACGCGCCACAGCCTCCAAATTTCGCCGCCCGTCTTTGGCGAGTTGCGCGACATCCACGCAAGTAGAAAAGAAGCCAACGCCGCGTTGTTCGGCCCAAGCTTGCACGAACTCCAGATCGGCATCCGCCGCCGCGCCGCGTAACAAATGATTGACATGCGCGGCATTGATGACACCCGGCGCGCCCGTGCGTTGCCGCACTCGAATAAGCGCATCCAGCAACGCCATCGAATCCGCTCCACCCGATACGCCGACGACCAGGCTGGACTGTTCGTTCACGCCCAACCGCCGCAGGTTGGCTTTCAGCTTGCGCTCCAATTGCGTCATTGGCCGCGTCACTGGTTGCAGTTTCGCCGCTGCGGTTTTAAGTTCTGGCGTACTCCCGCTGCTCAAGCTCGAATCTCCTGGTGATTGCCTATGCGTTATCGTTCGCTGTCCAAATTTCTGTCTATCTTGTTGCTCGGACTGCAACTCTGTCATACCTGCCAAGCCGCGGCGCAAGCCCGCGTGGCCAAACCTGACGCCACGTCCCTGGGAGCGCAGTCCTTCCAGGCTGCGAGGCTTGGCCGGAAGCTTACTTGGCAGACGAAAAGGTCTCTCAGCACGGCCCGCAGCCTGGAAAGACTGCGCTCCCAGGAATCACGCACAGTTATCAAATACCTGGCGCGACTCGCGGCGCGCGCAGATTTTGACCGGCTGGCGCGCACTTACTATCAGGGCCGCTTTTACGCTCTGCCGCACCTGATGTTCGTGATTGACCGCGCCAGTCAGAACAAAGTCTATTACGTGAATTCCCAGCGCTACGCCTTTCATTCCGAATTCGTCAACGCGAACTATCTCACGCTGGAACGCGGGCGCGAATTTTTCCGGCACAACTATCTGGAAGCCACACGCCGCTTCGTGCTCGGCACCATCGCCTATCAAACGCGGCTCGACAGATACACCTTCGAGTTTTGGGAAGGCGATCTGGCCACCGCCGAAATCCTGCGCGAGACGCAGCGCGCGCTGAGCGCCGGTTTTTTTGCGCCGCTCTATTTCAAACCCAATTCAGCCAGGCAAGAAGAAGTTGCCGCGCAACTCAATGATTTACCGAAGTTGTTACCTAACGAAACCGACGCGCCGCAAGCTTACCTGCCACTCAACCAAGCGCAAAACGCCGGCGTGCTGCGCATCCTGGACCGCCTGACCGACGACACCATTCTCGACCGCAACGAAATCGTCATCTTCCGCGAACCGCCGATCACCCTGACGCCGATTTCGGGCGTCATCACGACGACGTTTTCGACGCCGCTCGCGCACGTCAATTTGCTGGCCAAAAACTGGGGCGTGCCGAATGCCTACATCAAAGACGCGGCGGCAACCTTTCAAGCGCTCGCGGGCAAGTTCGTTTATTTCGAGACGCGCGCCGACGGTTACACGCTGCGTCCGGCGACCGTGAATGAAACCGCCGAGCGCGGACGGCAATTGGCCCAGCGCGCCGATCTGGTGACCCCGCCCGCCGATTTGGAATTCCGCGCGTTGACCGAATTGAAAGATCAGCGGCGCGCTGACGCCAAACGCTACGGCGCGAAATCGGCCAACCTCGGCGAAGTGCTGCGCGCCCTCAACACAGGCGCGGTGCGCGACATCACGGTGCCGCCCGGCTTCACGATTCCGTTTTATTACTACGAACAGTTTTTGCGCGCGCACAAGCTGGACGTGGCGATCTTGGAATTGCTGGGCAACGACCGCTTCAATCACGACGCGGCCTATCGCAAAGAACGCCTGGCCGAATTGCGCGGCAAGATTCAAACCGGCCAACTCAATGACGAATTCGCGCGCGCCGTGCTCGCCAAAAAACGGCTGCTCTTCGGCGACAAGGGCGTCTTTGCGCGCAGTTCGACCAATTCCGAAGACCTGCCCAATTTCAACGGCGCGGGCTTGTATACCAGCGTGCCCAACGTGCGCGACGATCAGGCGTTGCTGGCCGCGCTCAAAACGGTGTGGGCTTCGCTCTGGAATTACGAAGCGTATGAAGCGCGCGAAAGTTTCGGCATCAACCATTCGGGCGTGTATCCGGCGGTGCTGATTCAAGAAGGCATCAATGCCGAAGCGGCGGGCGTGCTGATCACCACCAACCCCTTCGACCGCTCTGATCGCGGGGCGGTTTATATCAACGCCAAACGCGGCCTCGGCATACGCGTGGTCGAGGGCCGCCGCGTGCCGGAACAGTTGCTGTACGTGCCGAAAACCAATGCCGTGCGCGTGCTGACGCGTTCGGGCGATGACACGCTGTTGACCTTTGACGAACGTGGCGGCGTGCGCGCGGTCAAAATCGAAACCGGCCGCGCCGTGCTGACCGATGCCGTGGTGCGGCGGCTGGCGCGCGCGGCCCTGCAAATCCAGCGCCTCTTTCGCGGCGTGCCGCAGGACATCGAATGGATCACCATCGGCACGCAAATCTACGTCGTGCAATCACGGCCTTATGTGGAGACGAAATGAGCAGAGCGAAAGAAGGCGGGCTTTGCATGCGGGCGCTTTTGCTGGCGCTGGCGCTCACAGCTTGTGCGCGCCCAGACCCCGAAGCCGCGCGGCAAGCGGCGGTAATGGCGACGGCGGCGCGCTTGCAGGGCTGTTTGAAGCAGACAACGCCAAACGCCGCGCCGCAATTGGCCATCGCGGAAATCACCCGTCAGCCGCAAGCAACCAGCGTGCGCCTGGTGGCCTTGGCCGGCAAAGAAGCCGTGGAATTTTATATGCCGGTTTATTTGCTGAGCCGTGGCCGCTGGCTGATCAACGAACGCGAACGCGCCTATTTGCTGGATGAAAACTGCCGCGAATACAAGCTGCAAGACCGCAAAACCCTGGATGGCCAGCCCTTCCCGCCCACTGGTAAAGTCAGCCTGAAACCGGGCGAGGCCTTTGCGTTCAAGCTCAGCTTCCAGGTCTTGCCCGCCGAGACACGCCTGGGCGCGCTGGTTTATGGCGCCAAGGCCTTGCCCTTTGCTTTGCTGGCGCCTTGAAACTTAGCGGCTATCGGCCTGCTTGCTATCGGCCTGCCCGCCTTCGGTTAAATTGAAACAGGAGTTCTTCAGGAGTTCGGCCTCACTTTGCGTGAGCGCCTCGCGGCGTTTGTGCGGCTGGCGGCTGGCATAAAATTTATGTCCGCAACTATCACACCTGTACGGGCGGATTTGTGTCAGGCCAAAGACAATTCGTTGCCACAACCGGCGATGACGGCGGCTGACATCGTGCGAGTCGCATTGTGGGCAGGTTTGCTGCGCGCCTTTTTTGCGCCGCTCTGCCAAATCTTCCTTCAACTTCAGCAACGGCTCTTCGGTCGGCAACGGCGGCGGCGGAGCGCTGATGCGCGCGCGCATGTTGCCAGGCACGGCCTCCTCAATGGACGGCGCGACCGATTGCGGTGCTGGCGGTGCCTGAATCAGATCGTTATCAAAATCTTCAGGCAAATCGCGTAAGGCTGGGCGCGCGGGCTCGGCCACCAGGCTGTCGGCATGAACCGGCAAGGCCGAACGATCAAAGCTGACCGCCGGCGGCTTACGGCGGGTTGCCGCCGCGCCAGGTTGCTCCAATGTTTGCAAGTCCACCCCAGGCGCCGCATTAAAGACATCGGCTTTGCGTTTGGAGCGCTGCCCATTGCCGCGTTTCGGTTCGCGCGGGCAAAAGGCTTGAAATTGGAAATTACAGTTATCGCAAAGCAGCGTGCGGAAGCCGAGCACCCGCAACGGCAGAGGCGCCGTTCGATAGCCATTCCGTAACCGCGCACTACCGCAAGAAGGACACAAGGCCATAGCGTACCTTTCACAATGATGGTGGCAGTCTCAAACTTTGCGTGAACACTGTGGGGGTAGGAGACCAATGTACCGAATTGTCTTTGTTTTGGACGGGCGGACTCTAGCACTCTCCCTTCAGATTGCAAAGACTCACTGGCCTTGTTTCGCCAAGCCGCCACGATTTTCTTACGCTGCGCGGCCAATTATGTGAGTTAGTCCGCAGCCTTGTTACTGCGCGGGCTGAGTACCCTGGCAATTAAGTCGCTTGCGGGAAAGCGGACGGCACCACGTAGTAATGACTTTAGTCGTTTTGTGCTGCGGCCAGTACCGCAACGATTGAAATCGTTACTACGTGGTGCCGTCCGCTTTCCCGCAAGCGACTTAATTGCCAGGGTACTCAGCCCGCGCAGTAACAAGGCTGCGGACTAACTCACAT
>JANOWX010001178.1:0-2796 GCA_031418175.1 Acidobacteriota bacterium
CATCGCCAAATCGGCGGACTTCTCAGCGGTCTTATCCTCCAGTCGGACCAGGAAGAGCACACCGCGCTCGTGCGCATTCGTATCGCGCAACAAGAGGGCCAAGGGCCGGTTGGGCTTGTCGTGCACGGGCTTTTCAGGATCAGGCAGAATGTTGAGGTATTCCCCTTCGGAAGTGTCCACCTTGCCGCCCGGACAGCCTTGTTCATCCACCAGGTACCAGCGGCCATAGGTGCTTTTATCGGCCCCCATCGCCATCGCCACATATAGATGCCATTCGGCGGACATTTCCGGCGGCCACAGCGCAACCGAGGATTCCTGAAGCGGTTTGTATTTCGGCATTGTGGGCCAGCTTAATTGGCGGCCCAGCAGCGTCAACCCCCAATGGATCATGTCATTCTCGACACGCGGGGTGACGTAGCGTTCCGGCTCTCGTAACAATTCAGGGAAATGCCCCAGCAAAGCAGCGCGCAGCGGCGCCAGGCAAACGGCGTGATCGTCAACCTTGAGAAATTTGAAATCGCCCGCTGGATTGCCGATCTCTTGTTTGTGTAACCGGCGTATCTGCCCGGCTTGTTTCTCACTCTCGGCTTTGTTGACGGCGCAGAAATAGGGCGCTTTATCGAGCATCAAATCCGTCAGCAAGACGACGCGGCCCTGTTCACCCAGGTTGAAGGTATGTAGTTGCGGGCCCTGTTGAACCCTGAGCACGGTGTCGGAAACTTTCTCGTACTGATTCGGCGGGGGCAGCCCTGACTCCACGCCGGTATTCATCCAATCGGCCACGACCGGCCAGCCGGCGACTAGATAATAGGTCGTCACGCCATTGCGCACTTGTTGCAGCGGATAAGTATCAAGCAGGCGTTTTTTGAGCTTGGCCTCATATTCGCGTTTGGATTCAGGATCATCTGGGTCAGGGCCTTCTTCCTTATGCGGACGCCGCCAATCCAGCGGGTTGTCGCTGAGTTGTTCCACCGTGCCGGTCGTGCTTAATCCCTTAAACAGCGGCTCCTGCGTTATAAAGCCATATAAGGCCGCGCGCGCTTTCTGTTCCAATTTCTCGGCCAGACTGCGCAAGCGCCGAAAGAATTCTTGCTTCGCGCGGTTGTCCCGCAACAACACCTCAGCACTGCGCCGCCAAGAAAGCGATTGCCCCTCAAGGTAGGGCGAGAGCGTCTCATCGTGCTCCCAGCGCGACCGGCCCCGGCTGGGGAAGAAGAAAATGCCAGGATAATACCCGCCCACCACTGTCTCGGCGCGACTGCTGGTGTGTAACAGCATGACCGAAGTGAGCGCGTCGCCATTCGGGCGCGGGTAAGTGCCGCTGAGCGCCGGCCAGAGGTCGCGGTCATAATCCTGTTGCAGCGTCGTCTGTTCGTAGGGCTTCAAGTGAATGTAGCCGTAAAAGTCGAGCAGGAAGAGCGTCAGCCATTGTTCGAGAGCTGTGCGGTCCTGGCGTTCGATGGCGCGCTGAAAGGTGTAGGCGACGGCCCAGGTCGTCGGCATCGTCTCGAAGTAGCGGGCGTGATAGGCCGGCTCCTGCGGGTCGCCGGTTGGGACGGGCATGAACAGGCGTTCGCGCGCGGGATTGATATTCCCGCCGAGCACGCGCGGATGGAGCAGAATTTTGACTTTGTCCGTCATCGTTAGGTCTCCGGTTTGAAACAGGTGTCAGTAGCCCGACCGTGAGGGAGGGCAGGCAGCGCAAGCAAGCCCTCCCTCACGGTCGGGCTACTGACACCGCTTTAATTGGCCTTTGGGTTGACGGTTTTCGCCAACAGCTTGGCCCACACAAAACGCAGGTAAGCGCCGCGCGCGAACTCGGCGCCAGCGGGCGCCCACGAGCCGAACTCTTTGTCCGTCAGCTTGAGGTCCGACTGGCCGAGCGTGAATTTGCCCTGCTCAGTTTTGCCCCATATGCTGCGCTTTTGCCGGAGCCGCCCGGTGGCGCTGGTCACGCTTTCGGAATCGTCTGACAAGAGCATCTCCAGATCGGCGAAGTCCTTGCCATCCCAGCCGAGCGTGTGTTCCGGCCCCAGCAGCATGTTGATGGAGAGCGCCAGCAGTTCCAGCGCGCGGCGGTAAGCCGGGGCGTCTTCGTCTTCCGCGTTGGGGTGCGCGGCGTAGTAGTTTTTCAACTCGAAGATGTTCGGCCACTGTTTGGCCGGCGTCTCCCAAGGTAATTGCTGCACGACCAGATGGCGCAACAATGCCGCGGCCAAAAAGACTTTCTCGGGATCAATGCCTACTACACCGCCCTGGCTGGGCAGCCGGTAAAGCGGCAGGTCACCCAGCGTCAGCCGTTCGCCCAGCGTCCGCGTCGCAGCGCCGATCAGATAGCTGTGCGGTTGATTGGCGCGGTCGTGCGCGCCTGCGAAGAATTCGAGCGCCGCCAGCGCCGCCGCCACTTCGGCGGAATTCGCCGGGTTTTGCTGGCTCGCGCCGCCGTTGCTCCAATGCGCCAACGTGTCCGGGTGGGGTTTGCCCACCAGGTAAAGCGCGTTGAAATACGCGGCGAGGTGATCCTTGTAATAGACCAGGCTCTGCCGCGCGCGTTCGGTCAGGTCATCCGGGTCGGCATAAAAGCCCTGCAAAATTTGCGCGGCGAGTTGCGTCTTCTCTTCCTCGGTGGCCAGTTGCGTGAAGGGCGGGACGTTGCCGTAGCGTTGCGCGCAGTCGCGGGCTAATTCGTCGGAATAGACACTCTGGTCTTCCAGCCGCGCAAAGGGTGGTTGGGGCGGCGTGAAATAGGGCGCGAGCAGGCAGCCGCCCAGCATCCACGGCAACCGCGGCTTGTCG
>JANOWX010001179.1:0-10871 GCA_031418175.1 Acidobacteriota bacterium
GCGGCGGCTCGACGCCGCTTTTCGTTCGCGGCTCGAAACTTCCGCTGCACCTTAAATCGGTCTGCGGCGAACGCCAAAGCGGCGTCGAGCCGCCGCACTCCAAAGATTGCTGAACCGGATGGCGGAGGTGAAGAAGTGAGCGGCGAAGGAATGGAGCAACGATGAAACAGTTCAATACCACCGGGCCTTGTTTCCCGGAAGACCATTACATGCTGCCTGCGTTGCCACGCTTGCCCGAAGAGACGCGGCGGCTGATTGACCAGAAACTGTATTTCGTATTGCACGCGGCGCGGCAAACGGGCAAGTCAACTTCCGTGCTGGCGCTGGCGCATGAACTGACTGCCGAAGGGCGCTACGCCGCGATTGTGCTGTCGGTGCAAACCGCCAATGTCTTCAGTCACGACATTGACGCGGCGGAACGGCTGCTGCTCAGCCACTGGCGCAACGTGGCGGAAGACGAATTACCGCCGGAGTTACGTCCGCCCGGATGGCCTGTGGCAGAAGCCGGCGAGCGCATCAACTCCGCCTTACGCGCCTGGGCACGCGCCTGCCCGCGTCCGCTGGTCGTGTTTCTGGATGAGATTGATTCGCTCGAAGACGAACTGTTGTTGTCGGTGTTGCATCAGTTGCGCGATGGCTTCACTTATCGCCCGAAAAACTTTCCGTGGTCGCTGGCGTTGATCGGGATGCGCGACGTGCATGATTACAAAGTGAAATCGGGCGGCAGTGAGCGACTCAACACCGCCAGCCCGTTCAACATCATGGCGCGCTCGCTGACGATGGGGAATTTTACGAGCGCGGAAGTGGCTACGCTCTATCGCCAACATACGGATGCGACGGGGCAGCCCTTTACCGACGAAGCCGCAGCACGCGCGTTTGAATTGACGCAGGGGCAGCCGTATCTGGTCAATGCGCTGGCGAATGTCGCGGTCGAAGAATTACAACTTGATCGCGCGCAACCCATCATGCCCAGTGAGATCGAAACGGCCAGCGAAATGCTGATTGAGCGCCGCGAAACGCATCTGCGCAGCCTGGCCGAGCGTTTGAGCGAAGCGCGGGTGCGCCGTGTCATCGAACCGATGCTGGCTGGCAATGAAGCCGTGGAAATCCCGGAAGACGACCGCCGCTTTGTGTTGGATTTGGGGCTGGTGCGCAAAGTCAATGGCGGCACTCTGGAAATCGCCAATCCGATTTACCGCGAAGTCATTCCGCGTATCTTGGCCGGCTCGGTGCAAGATACCATCCGGCAGGAAACAAGTTGGTACGTGCTGCCCGATGGACGATTGGACACAGACAAACTGCTGGCCGCGTTTCAGCAATTCTTCCGTGAGAATTCCGAAAGCTGGATCGAGTGCTTTGATTACAAAGAAGCCGGGCCGCAACTGCTGTTGCAAGCCTTTTTGCAGCGCGTAGTGAATGGCGGCGGACGCATCGAGCGCGAATACGGGCTGGGGCGCGGGCGCACGGATTTGCTGGTGCTCTGGCCTTATCCAAACGGTATGCAGCGCGTCGTGCTGGAACTGAAAATTCTGCGCAAGGCGTTGGAAAAGACGATTACCGAAGGACTGGCGCAAACGCTGGAATATGGCGAGCGCAGCAACGCGGACGAATTGCATTTCGTCGTCTTTGACCGCTCGAAGAAACCCTGGTCGAAGAAGATTTTCAAACGCACGCGCAAGCTACGCGGCGCCACGATTAAGGTTTGGGGGATGTGAATTGACAAGCTTTCGACGCGGCCCGTACTATCCGCCCCTCGTTCACGAATCCAAACACAACCCGAAAGGCAGCAACCCGACACCACTCCTATGCGCGTCATCCTCGCTTCTTCTGAAGTCGTGCCGTACTCCAAAACCGGCGGTCTGGCGGACGTGGCGGGCGCGTTGCCCAAGGCGCTGGCGCGCATCGGTTGCGACGCCAGCGTCATCACACCGCGCTACACCGGCATGGGCAAACGCAACGGCGATGTCGTCAGTCACGCGACCGGCGAGGTCTTTCTGGAAGGCTTGGAAGTTCCGTTTGATGGGACGATCAAGGGCGCGCGCGTCTGGCGCGATGATCCTCCTGGCTATGAAGCGGGCGCGCCGGTTTATTTCATCGAGAACGAAGAGTATTTCGGCCACGGCTACATTTACGGTTCGGGCAATTGGGATGCGGAGCGCTTCGCGTTTTTCAGCCGCGCGGTGCTCGAATTGACCAAACTTATCGGCCCGCCGCCCGATGTGATTCATTGCAACGATTGGCAGACCGGCTTTATCCCGGCGCATCTGGCGACGACCTTTGCCCACGATCCTTTCTTCGCGCGCACGCGGACGCTGTTCACCATCCACAATCTGGCTTATCAGGGTTTCTTCGACGCGGCCCTGTTGCCGAAGTTCGGGCTGAGCCGCGAGGTTTATGAGCGCGGGATGGAGTTCCACAGCGCGGCCAGCGCGCTGAAGGGCGCGTTGCACTTTTCGACCGCGCTCTCGACCGTCAGCCGCAAGTACGCGCAGGAGATTCAAACGCCGGAATTCGGCAACCAGTTGGACGGCATTTTGCGCGAGCGGCGCGGCAGCCTGCTCGGCATTTTGAACGGCGTGGATTACGACGAATGGAATCCTGAGAGCGACAAGTTCTTGCCCGCGCACTATTCGATCAACGACCTGGCGGGCAAGCTGGAATGCAAGCGGCGCTTGTTGGAACGTTATCAACTGCCGGTGGATTTGGAACGCCCCGTCGTCGGCATCGTCTCGCGGCTGACCGTGCAGAAGGGCGTTGACCTGACTGCCGAGGCCATCGGGCGCATCCTGGACACGGGGGCGTATTTCATCCTGCTGGGATCGGGCGACGCGCATTACGAAAGCTTTTTCCAGCAGGTGCGCGAGGCGCGGCCTCAACAAGTCGGCGTCTATTTCGGCTTCAGCAACGAGTTGTCGCACCTGGTCGAAGCGGGCGCGGACATGTTCCTGATGCCGTCTTCGTATGAGCCGTGCGGGTTGAATCAGATGTACAGTTTGAAATACGGCACGGTGCCGCTGGTGCGCGGGACGGGCGGGCTGGACGATACGATCCACAATTATGAGCGTTCGACCGGGCGGGGGAATGGCTTCAAGTTCTACGCCTATTCGGCGGAGCGGCTGTTGGAGAAATACTACGAGGTGCTGCTTAACTACTACGACCGCGACGCGTGGCGGCGCCTGCAGCGCAACGGCATGCGGGCCGATCATTCGTGGGAGCGGGCGGCGCATAATTATCTGGACGCTTATCAGCGGATTGTGGCTCACGGGCGCTAGGCCCACCACTAATAGTTGGCAGCGTGTGCCAATGTACAAAGTCGTTTGCTATACTCCCCGCCGCTCGCCAGGCAAGTGGGCCAGGCGAGTGAAGGGTTGAAAGCTTTTATTTAGGAGGAAGGCAATGAGTGATTTCGTCAATGAAGTGAATGATTCCGAGTGGGAAAAAGAAGTGTTGCAAGCCGGCCAGCCGGTCTTGGTGGATTTCTGGGCCCCCTGGTGCGCGCCTTGCCGCATGCTGGCGCCGACGGTCGAACAGGTCGCCGAGAAGTATCAGGGCAAGGCCAAGGTCTTCAAGATGAACGTGGATGACAACCTCGAAAATCCGGCCAAGTACGGCATTCGCGGCATCCCGACCATCATCCTGTTCAACAAGGGCGAAGAGGTTGACCGCCGCGTCGGCATCCCCGGCAACGCCAGCGTCGAGTTGGCGCAGATGATTGAACGGCAACTGTAGTAGGCAGTGACAGTAGGCAGTAGGCAGTAGATTCTCCGGCCACTGTCTACTGCCTACCGCCACTGCCTACCGGCGACTGATTATGCAAACAGATTACGATGTAGTGATTGTCGGCGGCGGGCCAACCGGCTTGGCCGCCGCTGTTTATACGGGGCGCTCGCTGCTCAAAACGCTGGTGCTGGAAAAGAGCGCGATTGCCGGCGGGCAGATCGTCTTTTCGGCGGCGATTGATAACTATCCGGGGTTTGCCGACGGCATTTCGGGCTACGATTTTTCGCAGGCGTTTTTGAAACACGCGCAACGCTTCGGCGCGGAAGTGCGCTTCAGCGCGGGGGCCGAACGGCTCACGCACAATGAAGACGGCACGTTTACGATTGCGGCTGGCGACGGTTCGACGGTGACGACGAAGACCGTGATCCTGGCGATGGGCCGCCATCCGCGCGAATTGGAAGTGCCAGGGTACAAAGAATACTTCGGCGCGGGCGTCAGCGTTTGCGCGACGTGTGACGGGGCGTTTTTCAGAAACGTACCGGTGGCCGTGGTGGGCGGCGGCAATTCGGCGGTCGAAGAAGGCCATTTCATGACGCGCTATGCCTCGGAGATCAAGGCCATACACCGCCGCGACCATTTCACCGCGCAGAAGATTTTGATCGAAGAGTATTTGCATCAGCCGAAAGTCCAGCCAGTCTGGCACTCCGCCGTCGAAGAGATTTACGGCAAGACGAACGGCAACCAGAAAGAGGTCACCGGCATTCGCGTGCGCAACTTGCAGACCGGCAAGGTCGAAGAGTTCCCCGTCAACGCCGTGTTCGTGTTCATCGGCTGGCTGCCGAATTCGGACCTGGTTAAGGATTTGGTCAAGCTCGATGAGCAGGGGCGCGTGCTGGTCAACGAGTTGATGGAGACGGGCGTGCCGGGTCTGTATGCGGCGGGCGATTTGTGCGTGCGGCCGATCTATCAGTTGGCGAATGTGGTGGCGGATGGCGTGCAGGCGGCGGTTTCGATTGAAAAATATCTGGAAGGCAAGAAGTAGCTCAAGCTTTCCGTTTTCTTGCCTTGGCCCTTATGAACAGCGCCAGCAACACTCCTTACGACGATGCGTTCAAGGATTTGGCCGACCAGAACCCGGCGGCCCTGTTGTTATTGCTCGGTGCGATCACACTGGAGGAAAAGGCTGAGATCGAAGCTTTGCCGCGCGAATTGCGCGCCGCCAAACGCGCAGCCGACCAGCCGTATCTGATCCGCAGCGAACGCGGCGCGCGCATTGCCCATCTCGAAGCGCAAACCCGCTATCGCGGCGACGAACCGCAACGCCTGCTCGAATACGCCTTGTATCTGCTGCTGTCTTCGCGCTGGCAGTATCCGATCGAAAGCTACCTGCTGGTATTGACGCCGGAAAGTGCGCCGGCCGAATTCCCAACGAGTCACACGGTTAATTGCGGTTCATTGCAGTTGACGATTCACCTTCACGTCGTGCTGGCCTGGCAGTTGCCGGCGGCGCTGGCCCTGCAATGGGGCGTGCCGGATTTGCTGCCGTTTGTGCCGTTGATGGATGGGGGCCGGGAGGCGCTGGAGGAAGCGGCAGCGCGCGTGATCGGCTTGGCCGACGAACATCGGCGCGACACGTTGGCGCTGAATTTGCTCGCGCTGGGCAGTCTTCGCTACACTGCGTCCGAAGTCATAGCATTGTTCGGGAGGTCATCAATGAATTTTGTGGAGCTAGTCAAAGACGAACCAAACTTTCGGGAGTTGATTAGATTGATTGCCGGCCCCGAGATAGAGGCGATGCGCGCAAAAATGCTACGCGAAGAGATAGCAGCCGGCAAAGAAATCGGCGAGCGCGAGACGCTGTTGCGGTTGCTCAATTATCAAATCAACAAAAAGTATGCCGGGCAGGCTTGGCGAGCGGAATTGGAACGATTGCATGAACCGGCGAAGCTCGAACAACTCTTTCGCGAACTAGATCAGTTGAATGACGAAATCGCGTTGCGCCAGCGCATCAACGAACTCGCCACCAGCATTAACGGCAGCCCCAATGGCAGCGCCAATGACAGTAACGGACAGCACTGAACCCTGCCAGGACTGCACACCGCAACATTCGCAACCAACCAAACTATGAATTTAGCAATTATCGGCGCCCAGTGGGGCGACGAAGGCAAGGGTAAAATCGTTGACCTGCTCGCGCCGCACTTCGACATCGTGACGCGCTATCAGGGCGGCCACAACGCCGGTCACACTGTGATCATTCGCAAAAATGGCGTAGACCAAAAGTTCGTGCTGCACCTGATTCCCTCAGGCATCACGCATCCCGGCAAGACCTGCGTCATCGGCAACGGCGTCGTCGTTGATCCGCAGGCGCTGCTCAACGAGATGGACGAATTGCGCGCGCAGGGCGTCGAGACTACGCCGCAAAATTTGCTGGTCAGCAATCGCGCGCATCTGATTCTGCCCTATCACGTGGCGCTGGATCGCGCGATCGAAGCCTCGCGCGGCAGCAACGCCGTGGGCACGACGATGCGCGGCATCGGACCGGCTTACGAAGACAAGATGGCGCGGCGCGGTTTGCGCGTGGGCGATCTGGCCGACCCGGCGACGCTGGCTGAAAAGCTGGCGCACAGTGTCGCGCAAGCCAACCGGCTGATCCTCTCGCTCGGCGGCGAAGCGGTGGACGAACAGAAGCTGATCGAAGACGGCGAACGCTGGTGCGAATTGCTGGCACCGCACATCTGCGACACGACCTATTTTTTGAATCAAGCCTCGCGCGCCGGCCGCACGCTATTGCTGGAAGGCGCGCAGGCGACGATGCTCGACATTGACCACGGCACTTATCCGTTTGTTACGTCGTCGAATTCTTCGGCTGGCGGTGCGGTGACGGGCACGGGGTTGCCGCCCTCGGCCATCGGTGTGGCGATTGGTGTGATCAAGGCTTACACGACGCGCGTCGGCGGCGGGCCGTTTCCGACCGAATTGAATGACGCCCAGGGCGAGGCTCTTCGGCAACGCGGCGGCGAATACGGCGCTTCGACGGGTCGCCCGCGCCGCACCGGCTGGTTTGACGCAGTGGTCGCGCGTTATGCCGTGATGGTCAACGGGCTGAACGCACTGGCGCTGACCAAACTGGATGTGCTGGATGAAGAGGACGAACTCAAAATCTGCGTGGCCTATCGCATTCAGGACGGCAAAAGCGGGGGCCGCGAGACCGATCAGATTCCTTACGATGCCAATGTGATGAACGGGGCGGAGCCGGTTTATGAGACGCTGCCCGGCTGGCGCGCGCGCACGGCGGGCATCACCGAATTCGCCAAGCTGCCCGCGCGGGCGCAAACCTATGTGCAGCGCCTCTCGGAACTGTCGGGAGCGCCTTTCGCGTTTATCTCGACGGGCGCTGAACGCAACGAGACCATCATTGATGGCGCGCTGTTACAGCAGCTCGGTCTGAAGATCGCGGTTTGAATGCTGTTCAAAAACCTTAGCTGAACGCCCGGCCGCCAATGGCCGGGCGTTTTTGTTTGGGGCAATGTTTTATCGTTGTGGCGAAGGCGCGGCGGCGGCGTGTCCAGTTGTGCCGGAGGGCAGCACAGGCGATTCACTTGCTTGGGCCGCAGGCGTTGCCGCAGGCGATGGTGGAGCCGCTGTAGCCGCCGGTTTGTCAGTGCCATTCAGGCTGATGACGCCGTAACTGACCAGCAAGGCGAGGAGGGCGAAAAGCGCCAGAAAAAAGCTGAAACTCAGCAGCCAGCGCAACGTGCCTGGTTGTTTGCCAGACTGTTTTGCTGATGGTGAAAATTTGGATGCGGGATTCATCTGCGCCTGCTCCTGCCGAAAAAGGTTGGGTTGCCAAAACGAGGCTCATCTTAAAGAACCGGTTCAAAACGTGTCAACGCGGCCAAGCCGTGCAAATAGCGCCGTTTGTAATGTTTCGCGCGGCTTGGTCACTTGCTGGCAAGAGGTGTAGCTACGCCAGCAAGACCTGCCGAGCCGAACAAGCTGTTTTGCAACGGCGCTTTCAAACGGCGCTTTCAGGCGCTGGCCCAGCGGAGTTTGGTAGCGCAGGCTCAGGAATGCAGCCCGCCTTGAAAATTTCGTTTTTAACCGGCGGCGGGGCACGATTTATGCCGCGTGGGCCTGTGCACACAGCAGTATTTGACCTGAAATTGAACGAGGTTGAACCGGGAGAAAAGCTTATGAAATCGAAAGGTTCAGGCGCATTTGCCGTCACCATGCTGTTAATGGCGGCGGGCGGTTTTTTGCTGGTCTCGGCCATTGGCGCGGATAGTTGGGTCGCTTCGATGGTTCGGGATTTTATTGCCGCCTTGAAAGAGAGCACTGGCTATAACCCCGAGAAGTATTTCCGGCGCGTTTCGCTCTATGGGGAAATGCGCTCGCAACTCGAAGTGCTCGCCGTCAATCGTTACTTGCAACTCTATTTTTTGTTCGCGCTGGCGACGGCCGGGCTTTCCTACATCTTCGTCAAGAAAGAAATGCCCATCTATAACCGCCGCAACCGGGCCATGCTGGTCGCGCTGTTGTTGTTGATGATGTTGCCCATGGCCCTGGCGACGGTCACTTACGGTGAAGTCTTTGCCGCCTTGGCGACCAAAGCCGTCTGTGTGGCGATTCTGGTTTTGATGGGCTTGTTCGTCACGACTGAAATGATGCGCGTGCGTCCGCAAGGGATTCTCAGCCGTTTGTTTCATCTGCTGGTGCTCGCGCTGGTCTTCACTCAGGGCGTGGTGGTGCCCGGCCTTTACGGCTGGTATTTCTTATTGCGCAACGGCTGAGGCTGCGCGTTGAGGTAGGCCGCCAAACTCATATTCCTGCTTGCCACTCTGACGCGCCAGGCTCAGCCGCAATCATCCTCGCTCATTGTGATTCGATTTGATTTGGGCGATTTCTATCTTGCCAACGCTGTCAGCCCGCACCTGCTTCCCGCACTAGCATCTAACCTGCCTGCCAGCTACAATACCGCGCGCCTGTCAGCAGCTTGCTTGCCCGCAGGCATGGCCCAACGCTCCCCCAATGCCGAGTTGCTAAAGCGCCCTTTGTAAACCGTATGCCTTAGGCGGCGCGGCCCTTTGTTAGCCGGCGCTGCGGGCTTTCTTTTGAGGTGGTAATGAGACGAATATTTTTTACTCAATGCAGTCAGCGCCTGGTTGCTTTACGTTTATGGCCCTGGGCTGTAGTGGCGGCCGCGCTGCTCGCCGGTGCCTGTGCGCAACACACTGAGCCTGCTGCCGGCAACAGTGCGGCCACGCCACACGCCGAACACGCCGCCAGCGCGGCCCCGCAAGCCAAGGCCACGCCGCGTGTCCCCGATCATTTCTTAAACCCGGCTGCGGCCCAGCCCTTTCCCGTTACGCTTGACCCGAAAAAATTCACGACGCCCGCGGTCGTCAAAGCCTACCAACTGGCGCAAGACATTCCCGGAGTTTTGGCGCAGCAGCCCTGTTACTGTTACTGCGACGCCGGGCATGGACACAAGAGCCTCTTGCATTGCCACATAGACGACCACAGCGCCACCTGACAGGTCTGTCTCAAGGAGGTTCTCCTTGTCGGCCAATTGCATCAGGAAGGCAAAAGTGCAGCGGAAATCCGCGCCGCCATCAACCGTAACGAATGGCGCAACGTGAAGCTGGATTAGCGCACCCGCTGCCCTGATACTCTGCCCTGCTGGTACTTTGCCCTGATAGTCTGCTTAGATACTCTGCTTAGATACTCTGCTTAGATAGTCTGCTTAGATACTCTGCTTGGATACCTGGCAAAGTTAGGATTGAGAAGGTCAACTATGCGGCGTTTTCGGCTCATCATCGCGCTCGGAGTTAGTTGTTTGCTGAACACTGGGGCGGGTTCCCCGGCCGGACAGCAGCCCCTTACCATCAAGAACTTCCTCAACCCGGAGGCGCAGTTGGTGCGCGGCTCGTATGTCTTGCTCGAAGGCATGAACTTCACGAATGTGGAAGAAAGCGATCCTTTCGGCACACCCACCACGTTAGCGGGCGTGCAGGTGTTGGTGGATGGCGTACCCCAGCGGTTACGCACCGCCGAGCCCGCGCGCATCGTTTTCATTCTGGAAGCTGCCGGCGCGGCCACACGCAGCCTGGAAGTGCGTCCGAAAACCGGCGCTCCGCTCACCACGCAAATCACCACCGTCAATGCCTGGCCCAGCGTACTGGTGCTGAGCAGCGGCGCTGATAGCGATGCCTTCATTCCTTCCGGTTTGTTTACCAACGATCCAAGCCAGCCCTCGTTGCGCCCGATCACCGGCGACCCGCTGCCAGTGTCGTTGACGCGTGACACCCTGGTGCTGGTCTATGGCAGCGGCTGGCGCTTCGCGGCCAACGTCAACGTGCGGTTGAACGGCACCACCTGCAAAGTCATCAAAGTCGAGCCTTACAGCTTGCTGCCCGGCGTTGATCAGGTGGTTTTTTTGATCCCGCCAGCGCTGGCCGATTATGGGCCGGTTGATTTGGTGGTGAGCGTCGCGGGCCGTGAATCAAATTACGCGCGGCTGGTCTTGGGGCGCGATTGATAAGCCTGCCGGACGCTAAGGGGCCAGCCTTTTTCGGGTTTGACCGATTCGTTGCGGATGCGCTATGAACACAGAGTCAGCCGGCAACTGAATACACCGAAAACTAAGTTCTTTGAGAGTCAACGGACGGCAACACGTAGTAACGAATTTATTCGTTTTGTGCTGCGGCCAGGACTGAACGATTGAAATCGTTACTACGTGTTGCCGTCCGCTTTCTCTCAAAGAACTTAGTTGTCGGTGTACTGAACTGATTCCGTGTTTTGTCTTTTCTATCCAGTAGGAGCGCCACTGAACAAGCTAAGCTTTCCCAGAGCCAGCGGTATTCTGCTGCATCCGACCTCGTTGCCGGGCCGCTTTGGCATTGGCGATTTAGGGCAGGCGGCGTATGACTTCGTAGATTTCTTGTTTGAGACCGGACAGAGCCTGTGGCAGGTCTTGCCGTTGGGCCCGACTGGGTATGGCGATTCGCCGTATCAATGCTTTTCCGCCTTCGCGGGCAATCCCTTGCTGATTAGCCTGGCAGCGCTGGCCGCAGACGGCTGGTTGGATGCAGGCGATCTCGCCGCCGCGCCGGATTTTCCGGCTGAACGCGTGGCTTACGGCCCGGTCATCG
>JANOWX010001180.1:0-2402 GCA_031418175.1 Acidobacteriota bacterium
AGCCTGTGTTCGTGATCTCCAAGACAGGCTGAAGCCTGAACTCCATGCTTTTGCGCGTGGGTGATTTCAAGCAAGCAAGACGGCTCACGCGCGGGTAGCGCAACCTGCCAATGAGCCCAAAATCTGACGCCCCCAAATCAATCCCAGCCATTGCAAAAACCAACCCCACAGCCCACACTGCGGCCCGCACAGCCACAGCAGCCGTGCCAAAGCCGTAGCAGAAACAGCCCCAAACGCAACTGCACCGCCACCGCTCAATTGAACTGCCTGACGTACGCCCCGGCGCGCGCCAGCCTTTTGCCCGTCTGAGGAACACCCGATGAAGAGACCCACACCATCGCGGCGCGGAAACATGACCGAACGCCTGATCCGCATCCCGCTCACCCTGGCCGAACGCCCGCATTCGCGGCAGGAACTCTGCCGCCTCTTCAATGTGGACGCCAAGACCATCTCGCGCGATTTCACGATCTTCTCTACCTATTACCCGATCACCGAAGAACGCGACGGGCGCGAAGTCCGCTACGGCTTCCGTGACGGCTACCGTTACCAGCCGCCGCCCTTTACACCGGCAGAACTGGCGACCCTGTTGTTAGCCCAGCAATCCATCGCCGCCACGGGCAGCACCAAATTCGGCACGCCCTTCGCGGGCTACGGCCAAACGCTGCTGCAAAAAGTCCGCGCCGCCCTGCCCGCCAGTTTGCGCGCAAAACTCGACGCACTCTCGACCGTCTTCGGCTCATCCGCCGTCCCCGCCAAAGATTTCGCGCCCCACGCCGAGACCATAGACCAACTCACCAACGCCGCCGTCGAACGCCGCCGCGTGCGGCTGCATTACTATTCGCTGACCAGCGGCGAGGTTCGTATACGAGAGTTCGACCCTTACGCCGTCTACTTCGACCCCGATGGCGCAACGTTGAAAACCATCGGCCACGATCATCAATCCGGCGAGCTGCGCCCGTTTTCCGTAGACCACATCCGCGCCCTCGAACCGACCGAACACCGCTTCACGCTGCCGCCCGATTGGAACCTGGCAGCGTATCTCACCCGCTACTGTTTCAACGGCATCCACGGCGAACCGCTCACCGTGCGCCTGCGCGCCACGGGCACGACCGCGCGCGTCTTCGCCGAACGCCAATTCCACCCCTCGCAAACCTGGCTCGAACGCACGGCCACGCATACGACGATTGAGTTGACCGTCGCACGCGGACGCGGCCTGGTCAGATTCATCCTGAGTTGGCTGCCGGAGGTCGAAGTGCTCAGCCCACCCGAATTGCGCGCTGAGATTGCCCGGACTTTGGAAATGGCGAGTGAATGCCACGGCAAAAAAAGTTCGATGGAGTCCCCGTACTTGTCCGCAATGGCCGGTAAGCTCTCGCCGGATGAGGATGGATGAAAGCGACAGCCAGCTTGCGTTACTGGTCGCGCTGCTGCGGGAGATGGTGCGGGAGCGGCTACAAAAAGCATTGATGAATTATGAATCCACCAATCAGAAGGAGCGCTGATGACAGACGAATCAACTGCCTTTACAGAATTTTTCGGACAAGCATTTCGCTATCAAGTGAATAACGAAGACCGGCCACAGCAGCCCTTCGCCTATCAAACCCAACTTGCGCTGGCGGATGAATTACCCGCACTGGTCAACGTACCGACGGGCGCGGGCAAGACCAACGCCATTCTCGGCGCGTGGCTCTGGCGGCGCTTGCACAAGCGGGAAAGCGTTGGGCGGCGCTTGGTCTACTGCCTGCCGATGCGGACGTTGGTCGAACAGACTTACAACGTAGCCGAAGCTGCGCTCAAACGCCTGGACATCAAAGACGACGCATGCCACCCACGTTTCACTGTACACAAACTGATGGGTGGTGACGTTGACAATGATTGGGAACACGAACCTGAGCGCGAATGCATTCTGATTGGCACGCAGGATATGTTGCTGTCGCGGGCGCTCAATCGCGGCTACGCGCTGAGCCGCTTCAAATGGCCGGTGCATTTCGGGCTGCTTAATAACGATTGTTTGTGGGTCTTCGACGAAGTGCAGTTGATGAGCGATGGGCTGGCGACGACAGCGCAGCTTGCGGCGTTTCGTCAGCGGTTCGAGACGTTCGGTCACTCGCATTCTGTCTGGATGTCGGCGACGCTGGATCGGGAATGGCTCAGGCAGATTGATTTCGCGCCACAGGTCGAGCAACTGCCACTGCTCGAACTTTCGGATGCGGATCGCGCGGCTGAAGTTTTGGCGAAGCGGCTCAACGCGGTGAAGCGATTGAGCAACGCTGATGAACGCTGCCGTCTGCCAAGAGGCCTGGCTGAATTCGTCAAAGAAAAGCATCAGCCAGGCGCGCAGACGTTGATCGTCGTCAACACGGTTAACCGCGCGCGCGAAGTCTTTGACGAGCTCAATCAGG
>JANOWX010001181.1:0-2927 GCA_031418175.1 Acidobacteriota bacterium
CGGGTGAAATCACGGCGCAGCTTTTCGCCGCGACCAGTGGCACCGACAGCGATTGGATCGTCAAGCTGATTGACGTTTACCCCGAAGAGTTGGCCGACAACCACAAAATGGGTGGTTATCAATTCATGCTCGCTGGTGAAGTGATGCGCGGGCGTTATTACAAAGGCTTCGACAATCCGCAGCCGCTGGTGGCTAATAAACCAACAGAGTTCAACGTCTATTTGATTCAAAAAGACCACAGCTTCAAAAAGGGCCACAAGATCATGGTGCAAGTACAAAGCACCTGGTTCCCCGTGATTGACCGCAATCCGCAAAAGTATGTCGAGAACATCTTCAAGGCGGCGGATGCCGATTACATTGCGGCGACACAGCGGATTTACCGGTCGAAGGCGCTGGCTTCGCACATCAAATTGCCGGTGGTAAAGTGAAGACTGCTGGAAAGGAGAGGAATTATGGCTACATCTGTTCAACTGGCGCACTATCAATTCACTGTGGAGGATTATCACCAGATGCTGGAATCTGGGGTACTCAACGAGGATAGCCGGGTTGAGTTATTGAATGGGGAGATCATCAAAATGTCACCTATCGGCAAACGTCTTTCGGCCAGGGTAAAACGCTTGAATAAATTACTCGGCAAGGAACTCGACCCGACCTTGGTAATTGGCGTGCAAGACCCCATTCAGTTGGACGATTACTCCGAACCGCAGCCTGACCTTTCGGTGCTCAAACCGCGCGCGGACTTTTACGAAGCAGCGCACCCGCTCCCGCCCGACGTCTTGTTCGTGATTGAAGTAGCCGACAGTTCGGCGGAGTCAGATCGTGAGATCAAACTTCCCACCTATGCCCGTGCTGGCATCGCGGAAGTCTGGTTGGTGGACTTGACGAAGAACCGGATTGAGGTGCATTCCAACCCGCACAACGGCGTTTATCAGGAAGTACGGATCTTGCAGCGCGGCCAAGCCGTAATTTCACAAACCGTGCCGCAACTCGCGCTGCAAGCCGACGACATTCTGGGTTAGCCGCGATGCTCCACACGCTTTGGCTCTTGCTTTCGACCATCGCCTTCCGCCCCTACGTCTTCATCTTCCTTGCCTGCTATCTCGCCCTCGCCATCACGCACATGGGCTGGAAGCGCACCGCCGTTTACACCGTGCTCGCCTACGCGCTGGCCTGGCTGAGCGAATGGAGTTCCGCCGTCGCCGCCCTCGGCATCCCGTTCGGCATTTACAAATACATCAACACGACCGCCGACCGTGAATTATGGGTCGCGGGCGTGCCATTCATGGATTCGCTCTCGTTCTCGTTCCTTTCCTATCTCAGTTGGGAAGTCGCCATTTTGTTGTTAGGCGAATTGCGCGTCAGCCGCCGCGGCTTCAAGATCGCCAACTGGCAGATCGTCAACCGGGAAACAATCCGCCATACGTGGCCCGTGACCTTGCTGGCGGCGTTCCTGATGACGTATCTGGACATCGTGATTGATCCACTGACGATCCAGGGCGAGAAATGGTTTTTGGGCAAGCTGTATTACTACCCCGAAGGCGGCGTGTATTTCGGCATCACGCTCGCCAATTTCGCCGGTTGGTTTCTGCTCTGTGTCGTGATCCTGCGTCTGTACGGCTGGCTGGAACGAACGCTGCTGGCCCAGTGGGATTGGCGCGGCGTGCGCGACTATCCATTCAAACCGCTGGGCGCGGTCGCGCTGTATTGGGGCGTGCTCGGCTTCAACCTTTTTATGACCTTTTGGATTGGCGATCTAACGCTGGCAGTGGTGGATTGCTTCCTCATCCTGCCGTTGCTGTTGCTGCTGGCGCTGGCAGGCTGGCGCGCGCGGTAAGCTATGACAGCAAGCCGTACCCTGTTGGAACTTTGCGTTAGCCTGGCGCGTAGTTTTGTCACTCAACAAGATTTGCAGCAACTTTCAGACGAGGTGCAAGCATGTATTGTCCCAGTTGTGGATCGGAAGAACGCCAGCGCGGCCAGTTTTGCCGCGCCTGCGGGACGGATTTGCGGCGCGTCCGCACGGTGGTCGAAACGCCCGATGCGATTACGGCCTCGGCGGTTTCGGCGCGCCACGAAATCGGGCGCGCCCTGGCCGACCGCATCCGCGCCGTCAGTTCGGCGGAAGAACTCAGCACCGTCGCCGAAGACGTGCTGCCCGAAATCGAAAAATTTCTCGAATCGCCCGAAGAGAAACGGTTGCGCCGGATTCGCTTCGGCCTGGCGTTGGCCGCGCTCGGCTTTGGCGCGGCGCTGGGGTTCTCAATCCTCGCCGGGATTTTTTATGAAGCCTCACGCGGGCGCAGCGACAACGACGACATCGGTTTGTATTTGCTGCTGACCGGGCTGGGCTTCACGGCGCTGCTGTTTGGCCTGGGCATCATGCTCAACGGCTGGCATTTCACCGTGCCGGAGAAAGAATTGCCTGACCATTCAGCCGAGCGGCTGGCCCAACGCGCCGCCGAACAATTGCCAGAAGCCACGCCGCAACGGTTGGCGCAACCGGATGCGGGTGCCTTCGTCACCGAACACACGACGCGCGAATTGGCGGGCAGCCCTGCGCGGCAAACCAACCGAACCTAGCTTTACCGCCGCTTCGGAGCAGGGCTATACTCACGCTATGGAAACCGCAGTTAAACAAATCGCCACAACACAGATCGCGGTGACACTACCGTCCAACCTTTATCAGAGAGTCGAAACGCTGGCGTCCGAATTGGGTCTTTCACGGGACGAGCTTTTCCGGCAAGCCCTGAGCCGGTTGCTGGCGGCTTATCACGAGACGGAGATCACACGGCAATTGAACGAGGTCTACGCGCACGAAGATTCATCGGTTGATCCGGTGCTGATGCAGATGCAAATGATGACGCTCGAGCCGGAGGAATGGTAATGCTGCGCGGCGACGTATGGTGGGCCAATTTGCCGCCGCCGGT
>JANOWX010001182.1:0-5313 GCA_031418175.1 Acidobacteriota bacterium
TCACAATGGGGCAGCCGTTTTTTGAATTGCGCGGACTCGTGGCCGCGCACAACGTGGCAGTCTTTAGCAGCAACCACGGGTTCTTTGCTGAAATGAGCGAGCGGTTTCAAACGCTGCTCTACAATTATTCGCCCGTGGTTGAGCATTACAGCATTGATGAAGCCTGGCTTGACCTGCAGCCCACGGCGCGCTTTTCGCTCGCTGACATTGGCCGCGAAATCAAGACCCGTGTGCAGGCGCTTTCCGGCATCCCCGTGTCGGTTGGCATCGCTGAAACGAAGGTGCTGGCAAAAGTCGCAATGGAACACGCGAAGACCTCAGCCAAAGCGGGGGGCGTGCTCGATCTGACGCGCTCGAAATATCAAGACGCGGCGCTGGCACGCTTGCCGGTCGGCGAAGTGTGGGGCATCGGCCCCAGCTACGCCGCGCTGCTCAACCGCCACGGCGTCACCACGGCCAAAGCCCTGCGCGACACCGACGACCGCTGGGCGCGCCAGCAAATGACCATCGTCGGCTTGCGCATCGTGCACGAATTGCGCGGCATTCAATGCTTCCCGCTCAACCCGCAAACGCCCCAACGCAAAATGGCAACCGTCTCGCGGTCATTTGGCAAAGCTACCGCAGACTTTGGCGAAGTGCGCGCCGCCGTCGCCTGGTTCGCGGCCCGCGCGGCAGAGAAGCTGCGGCGCGAAGGCTTGCTGGCGGGCAGGCTCAACATCTGGCTCGGCACTGACCGCTTCCGGCAGGACGCGCCGCAGTTTTCCGACTCCATCACGCTGGCCGTCGCGCCGCTCAGCAACAGCACGCTCGAACTCTCACACTTGGCCCTGCGCGGGCTGGAAAGAATCTGGCAGCCCGGCTACGCCATCCGGCGCGCGGGCGTGACCTTGAGTGAGTTGGAAGCGGAAGCCACGGCACCGCGCCGCTTGTGGGATGATGACCGGTTTGAAGGAATGAAGCGGTTGCATCAGGCAATGGACTTTATCAATGCAAAGTTTGGGCGGGACACTTTGCGCTGCGGCTTGTTTCCTTCAGCGGGCACGTGGCGCACAAAGGCGGAATTTGCCGCGCCGGGGCGCACGGTGAAGTGGGGAGAGATTGTCATCGGGCGCTGAGTGTTTTCCATCCTTCCTTGGTAGACAGAGCCTGGCTGTAGCCTTGCACAAAAGCCGGGCAAAAATTGCAGATTGTCTTTGTCACAACGCCCCCCTCTGCTAAATTGACCTGCCCTTACCTTTGCCTGAAGTAGGCATTATGGAAAACATCGAAAAACTCGAAGGCCGTCTGTGGGAAGCCGCAGACCAACTCCGCGCCAATTCAAAGCTGACTTCCACCGAATACTATATGCCGGTGTTGGGGTTGATCTTTTTGCGCCACGCTTACAACCGCTTCCTGGTGGTGGAAGAGGAAATCAAACGGTCATTGCCTACCCGTGGCGGTGTGGCCCGCACCGTCACCAAAGACGATTTTGTGCGGAAGTCGGCGCTCTTCCTGCCAGAGAAGGCGCGCTACAAACACTTGATTGATTTGCCTGCGGATCAAGACAAGGGCAAGGCGATTGTTCAGGCGATGGATGACATTGAAGCCGAGCACGCGAATCTGAAAGGCGTGCTGCCGAAGGAATACACGATCTTTGACAATGATCTGCTGGGGCGGTTGCTGAAAATCTTCAATGACGAAGCGTTGCAACAAGCCAGCGGTGATGTGTTCGGGCAGATTTACGAATACTTCCTGATGAAGTTTGCCATCGAAGGCGCACAGGACAAGGGCGAATTTTTCACGCCGGTTTCGCTGGTGCAAACCATCGTCAATGTCATCGAACCGGATCACGGTATCGTGCTTGACCCGGCTTGCGGTTCGGGTGGGATGTTTGTGCAGACCAGCCATTTTCTGGAAGAGACCGGGCGCGATACGCACGAACTGGTGACGTTTTACGGGCAGGAAAAGACCGCGACGACCATCCGGCTGGCGAAGATGAATCTGGCTGTCCACGGGTTGGAAGGCCAAATTATGGAAGGCAACACCTTTTATGAAGACCATCACAACATGCTTAGCCGCGCTGATTTCGTGATGGCAAATCCGCCGTTCAATGTTGACGGCGTAGATTCCGAAAAGATCAAGAACGATGCGCGGTTGCCGTTCGGTTTGCCCGGCGTCAATGAAAAGAAAAAAGCCGTCAGCAATGGTAACTATCTGTGGATGTCTTATTTTTACAGCTACCTGAACCCGAAAGGGTGCGCCGGGTTCGTGATGTCTTCGCAGGCGTCGAGCGCGGGCAATGATGAGAAGAAAGTACGGCAGAAGATGGTCGAATCGGGGCACGTAGACGTGATGATTTCGATTCGGTCAAATTTCTTTTACACGCGCACCGTGCCGTGTGAGTTGTGGTTCTTCGATAAGGGCAAACCCGAAGCTCTGCGCGACAAGGTGCTGATGATTGATGCGCGGAACGTTTACCGAAAAGTCACGCGCAAGATTTACGACTTCACGCCCGAACAGTTACAGAATCTGACGGCCATCGTTTGGCTTTATCGCGGGCAAAACGACCGCTTCACCGATTTGGTACGGCGCTATTTCAAAACGCTTTGCGAAGAAGTGAGCGAAGCCGTCAATTTTCCTGATTTCGTGGCTGGTCTGATTCATAACACGTTTGAGGCCATTGTGGATGCGACGATCCGGCAAATGGAAGCCTACGCCGAACTGGTCAAAGAAGCGGCAGAGAACGTAGACCAATTCGTAAACGACGCAATTGACGAAGCGAAAAAGGCGGACGCGGCTTATCAGCAGGATCGTGATGAATTGGCGCGCCAACTCAAATGCTTCTGTCAGGATCATTGCCAGACGTTGCCTACTACCAACGAAGTGCAACACGAAGCGCGCCGCGCCTTTGAGCCATTGGCGGAACGCATCAAAGGCCTAATCAAACAGATTGACTTGTTACCCAAGCTGGTCGGGCGCGCCGTGCAACTTGCCGGGGAGTTAGCCATAGACAAAGCCATCGCCGAACAATGGGATCATCGCCTTGCCGCCAAACGGCTCAAGCAAATTGACGAAGCGCGCCGTCTGTCCGTCGAAAAGCTCAAGCGCATTGCCTATTTCCATCGTCAAATTGTCTGGCTTCAGACTCATTTTCCTGACGCACGGTTCATCGCCGTGCCGGGGTTGTGTTGCGCGGTGACGCGGGCAGAGATTACCGCCGCTGATTGGAGCTTGACGCCGGGCCGATACGTCGGCGTTGCGCCAGTCGAAGAGGTTGAAGGTTTCGACTTTGAAGAGACGTTGCGCGACATTCATCTTGAATTGGCTGGATTGAACGAAGAAGCAGCGGAATTAGCAAAGACAATTCAGCAGAACTTTGAGGGGTTGGGGATATGAAGTTTGAGAGATTTTCTCTCGGCACTCTATGCGAAATGAAGTACGGAAAAATGCCACCAAAAGAAGTTTTGGCGGATGATGGGTTTCCAGTTTTTACCGGTTATCGAATCGCTGGTTATGCAAAAGACTTTCTGTTTGAACAGCCAAAAGTTGTGGTTGTGGCAAGAGGTGTTGGTGGAACTGGTGATGTGAAGCTATCACCTGCAAATGCTTGGATTACTAACTTGTGTATCGTTCTTGATCTTAAGGAAAACGTTGACCAGAAATACCTTCTGTATAAACTCTCAAACGAACCTTTAAGAGAAAATCTAAATACAGGAGCAGCTCAGGCTCAAATAACAATTGAGAATCTTTCTCGCTACAAAATTGCAATTCCATCTCTGGGCATTCAAACAAAGATCGCCGCAATTATCTCTGCCTACGACGACCTGATCGAAAACAACCTGAAGCGGATTACGCTGCTGGAAGAGTCCGCCCGGCTGCTGTACCGGGAATGGTTCGTGTGGCTGCGCTTCCCCGGCTACGAACACACCCGCATCGTGGATGGCGTGCCGGAAGGATGGGAGCGTTCGACACTTGCTGAAGTTTGCGCACCAGATAACGGAATCCAAACAGGCCCATTCGGCAGCCAACTGCATCAAGCAGATTACACGGATGAAGGCGTGCCAGTCGTCATGCCTAAAAACATCGTAGGCTTTCGCGTCACGACTGAAGACATTTCACGCATTCCCGAATCGCTGGCTGATTCGCTTGGGCGTCATCGGATGAAACCGGGCGATGTGGTCTATGGCCGACGTGGTGACATCGGGCGGCGTGGCTTCATTACACGGCGTCAAACAGGTTGGTTTTGTGGCACTGGTTGTCTACGGCTACGTCCCGACCCAGACAAGATTGTGCCCCGCTACTTCTTTCACGCTCTCGGCTCACCCGAAACCGAAGGCACAATCGTCGCCCGTGCGAAAGGCTCAACAATGCCCAACTTGAGCGCTTCAGTGATGGCGAGTGTCCCGCTGTTGCGTCCCAAACGAACATTTCAAGAACAATTCGCTGAAGCCGTCGAGCCGATGTTTGAAATGATCGAAAACCTCACTGACCAAAACCAGAAACTCCGCGTTGCCCGTGATTTATTATTGCCGCGCTTGATGAATGGAGAGATTGAAGTATGAGCGATGCGCGCCGAATCATCATCATTGCCGGGCCGAATGGCGCGGGCAAGACGACCTTTGCGCGGGAATACCTGCCGAATGAAGCGGGCTGCCCCGATTTCATCAATGCCGATTTGATTGCTGCCGGGCTGTCGCCCTTCGATCCGGCGCGGGCGGCGCTCAAGGCCGGACGGCTGATGCTGGCGGAAATTCACGAGCGGGTGCGCGCCGGTCAGAGCTTCGCGTTTGAGACGACGTTGAGCGGGTTGAGTTATGCGCGGTTGATTCCCCGCTGGCGGGCTGACGGCTATCGCGTGACGCTGCTCTTTCTGAGCTTGCCTGATTCCGCTACAGCCATTGCGCGGGTGGCGGCGCGGGTGGCGCAGGGCGGCCACGACGTACCCGCCGAAACCATCATCCGCCGCTTTCACGCCGGGCTGAAAAACTTTCGGGAAAGGTATCAGGCGCTGGTGGATGAATGGCTGCTGTATGATAACGCAGGCAACCAGCCGGTCTTATTGGAGGAGCATCATGCAGGAAACTGACAACACATTGCGCGAACAAGTGGAAGCCGCCTTGCTACGCGCGGCGCAAAAAGCCAGAGCATTGGCGGAACAAACCCATACGCCGTTTATCATTTGGCGTGATGGCAAAGTCATCAATCTGACTGAGGCGGAATCACAGGAAAACGAAACAGCCCCGCAACCTTTATTTACACAAAAGCCCTGAATGGCCGCTGTTTGGGAAATAAATCCGGGTAATAACTTTGGTGGAATGGCATAAACCCTTTCAT
>JANOWX010001183.1:0-16107 GCA_031418175.1 Acidobacteriota bacterium
CAGCCGCCCGCGCGGCAGAGAAACCGCCGCGCAGATCGTCACGGTAACAGGCGCCTACCGGCTGCTGGTCGAAGCGCGCGCGGGCAACGCGGCGGCGGGGCAATACGCCATTCAACTGGTGGCCCTGCGTGAAGCCACCACGCAAGATCGCGTCTTGCAGGAAGCGCGCAGCCAAAGCGCCGAAGTGCAGCGTTTGATCAGCGCGGGCAATTTCCCCGCAGCGCAACCCCTGGCCGAACGGGCCTTGGCTGGCCGTGAGCAA
The DNA here is from genome assembly GCA_031418175.1 of Acidobacteriota bacterium. Lineage (GTDB taxonomy): Bacteria > Acidobacteriota > Blastocatellia > RBC074 > RBC074 > JACPYM01. The sequence goes on from JANOWX010001183.1 coordinate 263, forward strand.
GTCTTGGGGCCGGAACATCCTGAAGTCGCCGCCGCGCTCACACGATTGGCGACGATCTTGCGCAACCGGCGCGAACTGGCGCGGGCCGACGCGCTCAATCAACGCGCGCTGGCGATTGCCGAAGCTACGCTAGCGCCGGGCCACGCCGACCTGGCGCAAATCCTCAACGAGATGGGCGCGCTCGCGCTGAGCCGCGCCGATTTCGTCAAGGCCGAACCTTACTATCAGCGCGCCATCGCCATCTGGGAACAAACGGTGGGCCCCAATCATCCCAACATCGCCCGCAGCCTGAGCAACCTGGCCGCCATTTACGGCCAGCGCGGCGATTACGCCAGGGCCGAACCGGTGTTGCGCCGCGCGCTCGCCATCCGTGAAGCGGCGCTGGGGCCGGAGCATCCCGATCTGAATGTCACGCTCACCTTGCTGGGCAACGTCCATTTTGCGCAACAGCGATACGAACAGGCCGCGCCCTATTACCAGCGCGTGCTGCGCGTCTTAGACCAAGCGCCCGCGCAGGCCAATCCGCAACAACTCATTCCAGTGCTCAACAACCTCGCCAACATTTACACCGAGCAGGGCGACTACGCGCAGGCCGAAGCCTTGTACCGGCGCGTGCAGCCGCTGCAGGAAAAAACGCTGGAGCCGAATCATCCGCAAACGCTGACGACGCGATTCAACGTCGCCACACTCGCCGCCTATCAGGGCGATTTTGCGCGCGCGCGGCAATTGCATCAGGAAGTGCTGGCGCTGCGCGAAAACGCCCTGGGGCCGGAGCATCGTGACGTGGCCGATTCGCTGCGCAACCTGGCGCACGTTTACGCGGCGCTGGGTGCGCTGCCACAAGCCATCAGCACGCTGGCCCGCGCTAACGAAGTCATCGAACGCAACCTCGCCTACAACCTGACGGCGGGTTCTGAAAGCGCCAAGCGCGCCTATCTGGACACGGCGGCCGAAGAGACCGACCGCACCATCTCGCTGCATTTGCGCGCCGCGCCCAACGATGCGATGGCCGGGCGGCAGGCGCTGAATGTGATCTTGCAACGCAAAGGGCGCGCCCTTGATGCGATGGTGGACAGTCTGGCGAGCTTGCGCCGCCGCGCGACGCCCGCCGACCTCGCCTTGCTGGATCAATTGAAAACCGCGCGCACCGAAATCGCCCGGCTGTCATTGGCCGGGCCGCCGCCACGCACGCCGCTGGCCGAACACCGCGCGCGCATCCGGGCGCTGGAAGAGCAGCGCGATCAGCTTGAAGATCAAATCAGCCGCCGCAGCGCCGAGTTTCGCGCCCAGGCGCAAACGGTCACGTTGGACGCCGTGCAAGCCGCCATCCCCAACGGCGCGGCCCTGCTCGAATTCGCCAGTTACCGTCCGTTCAACGCGCATTACACCAAACAGAGCGAAGCCTACGGCGCGCCGCGTTACGTGGCGTATGTGTTGCGCCGCACGGGTGCGGCGCAGGCGCTTGATCTGGGCGAACAGCAAACGATTGATGCGGCGATTGAACGCTGGCGCAAAGCTTTGCGCGACCAGCACGCGGCCGAGGTCAAAAAATATGGACGCGCGGTTGACCGGCTGGTGATGCAACCGTTGCGGCCGTTGCTGGGGCCGACGCGCCGCGTGTTGGTGGCGCCGGATGGTTCGCTCAACCTGATTCCCTTTGCGGCGCTGGTGGATGGGCGCAATGAATATCTGATCAAGCGTTATCACTTCAGCTATCTGACCAGCGGGCGCGACTTGCTGCGCTTGCAGGTCAAACAGCCGAGCCGTCAAAGCGCGCTGGTCATCGCCAATCCCGATTTTGGTGAGAGCGCCGCTCCCGCCGGCGCGGCTAAGCGCGTTCTGGTTGTTCGCCCTGTGAATGCCGCGTCCGCCGAGGCCAATCCTGCGATCCTCTCGGTCGCCTTTTTCCCAGCGCTGCCGGGCACAGCGGGCGAAGCCGACGCGCTCAAAACCATCCTGCCCGAAGCGGCGATTTACCGCGCGCTAGCCGCCACCGAGACGCAACTGAAACAGGCCGACGGCCCCGCCATCCTGCACCTTGCCACGCACGGCTTCTTTTTGCCGGATGCCGCGCCGTTGACGCGCGCGGCGTCAACCGATGCGCTGGCCCGCTTGCAACTCGGCAATCCGCTGTTGCGTTCGGGGCTGGCGCTGGCGGGCGCGAATCAACTGAAAGGCGGCCCTCCTGGACAAGAGGACGACGGCATCTTCACCGCGCTCGAAGCCGCCGGGCTGGATTTGTGGGGCACGCAACTGGTCGTGCTCTCGGCCTGCGATACGGGCGTGGGCGAAGTGAAAAACGGCGAAGGCGTTTATGGCTTGCGCCGCGCGCTGGTGCTGGCCGGGTCTGAAACGCAGGTGATGAGCCTGTGGCCGGTGTCGGACGCGGTCACGCGCGATTTGATGATTGCTTACTATCGCGGTTTGCAACAGGGCGAAGCGCGCGCGGCGGCCTTGCATCAAGTGCAATTGCGCATGCTGGAACGCGCCGAACGCGGGCTGACGCCGGCTGGGCGCAAGCAGAATTTGCAAAGCGTGCGCGATTACAGCCATCCGTTTTACTGGGCCAGTTTTATTGTTTCCGGTGAAGACGCCAGGCTGACGAGCGTTACAAGGCAGTCTGAAATCGCGCGGCAGTAACGTAACGCTGCGCAGGCATTCTCAATTCCTTGCAGTGAGTAATTGGTTAGGAAAGCCTTCTGCAAAGAATTGAGAATGACGAATTGAGAAGGAAGAATGCCTGTGTCCAGCCTCCCTGAACTACACAATTGTGTGTAATCAAAAAGCCTGGCCCCCCACTTGAGTTGTAGTGCGCGCCAACGCTTCGGCAAAGGCCGGGGACACGCGCGCAGCATTCCCCGCCCGCATTTCAGCGGTTTCACTCACAATCCGGTTCGCCGAAGGCTTTGGCCCGGCCAAACTTCGGTCCTGCCACTCTCAGAAGGTATAGCCATGCGCACAACCCCCCCGCGAGCGTTGCTGGTCACGCTGCTTTGCTCGACGCTGATGCTGACGGTTTGGAGTTTTCAGCCCGTCCCGTTACGCGCGGCCAAGCCCGCCACCGCGTTCAGCGTCATCACCGTCACCACCGCCAACGACTTTTACGGCGATGACGGCCAGTGTTCGCTGCGCGAAGCCATCGAGGCGGCCAATACCAACACCGCGGTTTATGAATGCGCGGGCGGCGCGGATGGGCTGGACACGATTCAATTCAACTTGGGCGCGGGCACGCCGGTGATCAACGTAATGGCGGCGCCGTTGCCGGAAATCAACGAGCCGCTGGTGATTGACGGCGCGACGGGCGGCGCAACGCGGGTGGAATTGAACGGCGTGGGCGCCGGGGCCGACGCGCACGGCTTGGTGGTCAACAGCAGCGGCGGCGGCAGCACGCTCAAAAGCCTGGTCGTCAACCGCTTCAATGGTTTTGGGATTTATGTGCGCGGCGACGGCAATGCGGTTCAGGACTGTTACATCGGCACGAACGCGGCGGGCACGGCGGCGCAGGGCAATCTGTATGACGGCATCGCCATCGAAGGCACGGCCAACAACACCATCGGCGGCACTGTCGCGGGGCAGGGCAATGTGATTTCAGGCAATGGCGGCTATGGCGTGGGGCTGACCGGCGCGTCGAACAATCTGCTGCAGGGCAATCTCATCGGCACGAATGCGGCGGGCACGGGCGCGCTGGGCAACAGCATGGACGGCATCCAGCTTGACAGCACCAAGACCGCTTCGACCGGCAACACCATCGGCGGCACGCTGGCCGGCGCGGGCAATACGATTGCCTATAACGGCGGCAACGGCGTGCTCATCGGCGGCGCTACGACGCTCAATAATCGCGTGGCGGGCAATCGCCTTTATTCCAACAGCCTGTTGGGCATTGACCTGGGCAACAACGGCCTGACTGCCAACGACGTGGGCGATGCCGACATGGGGCCGAACAATTTGCAAAACTTCCCGGTGCTGACATCGGTCAGCGCCACGGGCACGATCAGCGGCGCGCTCGACAGCACGGCGGGTAACAGCGCCTATCCGGTGCGCATAGAATTTTTTGCCAACACCGCTTGCGATACCGGCAGCAATGGCGAGGGCGAAGTTTATCTGGGCTTCACCACGTTGGCCGCGCCGGGCAATTTCACGGCGAGCGTCTCGTTGGTCGCGGGCAAGAATTTCATCACTGCCACGGCCACCGACAACAGCGGCAACACTTCTGAGTTTTCGGCCTGCCGCACGGTCAACAGCGCGCCCACGATCACGGCCAGTGCGCCGCTGGCGCGCCAACAGGCCAGCCCCGCTTTCAATTCGCAGATCGCGACTGTGGCTGATGCCGAACAAGCGGCCAACACGCTGTTGGTGTTTGCCAATGGCGAAACGCTGATCACAGTCAACGGCGTGACCATTTCCAACCTCGCCATCAACGCCAGCGGGCAGGTGACGGCGGATTTGGTGGCCTCGTGCACGGCCAGCAACGCGGTGTTTACCCTCAGAGTGCAAGACAGCCTAAACGATGCCAGCACGGCCACGTTGACCGTCAACGTCTCGGGCAACAGCGCGCCAGTGTTGGGTTACAACGAGCAAACGGTGGCGGCGGGCGGCAGCTTGACCGTTAATCCGGCCAGCGGCCCCAGCGATAACGGCGCGGTCAGCAGCATTGCCGTGCTGAGTCAGGGCACTTACACAGGAATGATCAGCGTCAACAACAGCACGGGCGCGGTTTCAATCAGCAACGCCAAGCCGGGCGGGTTGCATTCGCTCACGCTGCGCGTGACCGACAATTGCGGCACAGTCACTGACACCTCGTTCACGCTGGCAGTGGAGTGCCCGGCGATTTATCTAGGCCCGGCGAATTTGCTCAGCGGCACGACGACGGCGGCTTACAACGAGACGATCACGGCCAATGGCGGCGTGGGGCCCTACACCTTCGACAATGGCCGCAACAATAATCTGCCGCCGGGGCTGAGCTTGTCTTCGAGCGGCGTGTTGAGCGGCACGCCCAGCAACGCGGGGGCCTTCAACTTCGACATCCGCGCCATTGACGCGAATGGCTGCGCGGGGATTCGCACTTACACGCTGCTGGTCAATTGCGTCACGCTCGCGCCGGCGAGCCATGATTTTGAAGAGACGGGCGGCACGGGCACGATCAATATCAGCGCGCCGAACGGTTGCACCTGGACGGCCGTCAGCAATGCCGCCTGGATCACCGTCACCGGCGGCAACAGCGGCAGCGGCAATGGCACGGTCACTTACACAGTCGCGGCCAATGCCGGCAACGCGCCGCGCACCGGGACGATCACGATTGGTAGCAATCTGTTTGCCGTGGGGCAAGACGCGCCCGGCGTCGAGTTGGATGAAGACTTAGGCAACGGCCTCCCGCCCGGCTGGACGGTCGTGGACGCGGGCGTGGGCGGTGGTAACGCGGCCACCTGGACGACGGCCAATCCTTGCAGTCAGTCGTTCCCGGCGTTGATTGACGGGTCTTTTTTGAGCGTGGATGTTTCGTGCTCCGGCCCCGGTTCGGTGCAAGATGAATTTTTGGTCCTGCCGCCGCTAGACCTGAGCGGCGCGGGGCGTGTGGTGCTGCGCTTCGATACGCAATTCAGCCTGGACCTGGGGCCGACGCACACCGGCGATGTGGATGTCAGCCTGGATGGCGGGACGATTTGGACGAACGTCTTGCGGCTGCAAACGGCCGACGGCGCGCCCGTCACCAAGAGCGTTGACCTGACCAATGCCATTGCGGCCAATCCCACCAATGTGTTGCTGCGCTTTCACTACTACGGCCAGTTGCCGAACCGGCCCACCCATAACAATGGCAGCAATCGGCCTACTGGCGGCACGCGGGTCATCTGGCCGATTGACAACCTGACGATTCAAAGTTTCGTCATCAGTCCGGTCAGCGTGAACGTGGCGACAGCGGGCGGCCCCGGCAGCGTTGCTGTCATGGCAGCCGAGGGCGCGGCTTGGACAGCGCGCAGCCACGTCAATTGGATCACGGCGCTCACCACCGGCGGCACGGGCAGCGGCACGGCGGCCTATCGCGTAGATGCCAACACGACGGGCGCGCCGCGCACCGGCACGCTGACCATTGCGGAAAACACCTTCACCGTGAATCAAGCGGGTTGCGCGGCGCTGGTCTTTAGCCCGGCGATGTTGAACGCCGGCACGGCGGGGACGCTGTATAGCCAGCCGCTCAGCGTCAGCGGCGGCACGCTGCCGTACAGCTTTTCAATCTTCACCGGCGCTCTGCCCAACGGCGTCAGCCTCACCCCCGGCGGCGCGCTGACCGGCACGCCAACGCAAACCGGCACATTCAACTTCACGATTCAGGCGCAGGATATGGCTGGTTGCACAGGCACACAGGCATACACGCTGACCGTCAATTGCCCCGGCATCACGGTGAATCCGGCGGCGCTCAACGCGGGCACGGCGGGCGCGGCGTTCAGTCAGACGTTCGCGCAAACCGGCGGCAACGGCACAATTGCGTGGAGCCACACCGGCACGCTGCCCACAGGACTGACGCTGAATGCCGCAACGGGCGCGCTCAGCGGCACGCCCGCTGCAACGGGCACTTTCAGCTTCACCATCATTGCCACGGATGCGAACAATTGCAGCGGCAGCCGCGCCTATGCGCAGACGATCAATTGTCCGGCCATCACGTTGACGCCAACGACGCTGCCGAATGGCATCGCTGGCACGGCCTACAACCAGGCGCTCGCGGCGAACCCGGCGGGCACGTACAACTTTGCCGTGACGGCGGGCGCTTTGCCTGCAGGGCTCACGCTCGACAACGCGACCGGCGCGCTCAGTGGCGCGCCCACGGCGGCGGGCACAGCGAGCTTCACGGTCACGGCGGCGGGCGTGGGCGCATGCCTTGGTAGTCAGGCCTACACGCTGACGATCAATTGCCCTGGCGTTACGGTGGCGCCGGCGACGCTCAACACAGGCACGGCGGGCGCAACATTCAATCAAACATTCGCGCAAACCGGCGGCAGCGGCACGATCACCTGGAGCCACACAGGCACGCTGCCCACAGGACTGACGCTGAATGCCTCGACCGGCGCGCTCAGCGGCACGCCCACAGTGACGGGCACTTTCAGCTTCACGATCATTGCCACGGATGCGAACAATTGCAGCGGCAGCCGCGCCTATGCGCAGACGATCAATTGTCCGGCCATCACGCTGACGCCAACGACGCTGCCGAATGGCATCGCTGGCACGAACTACAACCAAACGGTCACGGCGAGTCCGGCGGGCACGTACAACTTTGCCCTGACGGCGGGCGCTTTGCCTGTAGGGCTCACACTCGACAACGCGACCGGCGCGCTCAGCGGCACGCCCACGGCGGCGGGCACAGCGAGCTTCACGGTCACGGCGACGGGCGTGGGCGCATGCGTTGGTAGTCAGGCCTACACGCTGACGATCAATTGTCCTGGCGTTACGGTGAATCCGGCAACGCTCAACGCGGGCACAGCGGGCACGGCGTTCAGTCAGATGTTCGCGCAAACCGGCGGCAGCGGCACGATCACCTGGAGTTCTACGGGCACGCTGCCCACCGGGTTGACGTTGAATGGCGCGACCGGCGTGTTAGCTGGGACGCCAACAGTGACGGGCACTTTCAACTTCACGATCATTGCCACCGATGCGAACAATTGCAGCGGCAGCCGCGCCTATACGCTGGCAATCGGTTGTCCAACCATCACAGTCAATCCGGCTGCGCTGCCAGCGGGCACGGCGGGCGTGCCTTATAGCCAGACATTGACGCAAGGCGGCGGCCTTGGGGCGATCAATTGGAGCTTCACAGGCACGCTGCCAACTGGGCTGACGCTGAATGCCGCGACGGGCGCGCTCAGCGGCACACCAACGGTGACAGGCAATTTCAGCTTCACCAGCACAGCCACCGATGCGAACAATTGCAGCGGCAGCCGCGCCTATTCGCTGACCATCAATTGTCCGGTCATCACGCTGGCCCCCACGGCGCTGGCGAATGGCGTCGTTGGCGCGGCCTACAACCAAGCGGTCGCGGCGAGTCCGGCGGGCGCGTACAGCTACGCCGTGACGGCGGGAAGTTTGCCAGCCGGACTGACGCTCGACAGTGCGAGCGGCGCGCTTAGCGGTACGCCCAGCACGGCGGGCACGGCGAATTTCACGCTCACGGCCACGGGCTTCGGCGCATGCGTTGGGAGTCAGGCTTATGCGCTGACGATCAATTGCCCGGTCGTCACGCTCACGCCAGCGACGCTGCCTTCAGGTTCCGAAGGCGCGCCATATAACCAAACGCTGGCGCAAACGGGGGCGACGGGCACGCTGGTGTGGAGCATCAGCGCGGGGTCGTTGCCCAACGGACTGTCGCTGAATGCGGCGAGCGGCGTGCTAACGGGGACAACGCAGGCGCCGGGAACCTTCAGCTTTACGGTGCGCGTCACCGGCGGCAATGGTTGTTCCGGTGAACGGGCCTATGCCTTGGCGGTCGCCAATTGCCCCGCGCTCACGCTCACGCCGCAGGTCTTGCCGAATGTGCGTTTGGGCCGGGCATTCAGCCAGACGCTTGCGGCCAGCGGCGGTCAGGAGCCCTATACCAGCAGCCTGACGACAGGCGCGTTACCGGCGGGCGTCATGCTGGCGGCCAATGGACAGATGGCGGGGACGCCGGTGCAAAGCGGAACCTTCGCCTTCGCGGTGCTGGTGCGTGATGCGCACGATTGCACTGGTACGCAGGGTTATACGCTGGTGGTTGAACGCGGCCTGGTGCACGCGGATTTCGATGGCGATGGACGCGCCGACATAAGCGTTTGGCGGCCCGGAAACGGCGCCTGGTACTCGCTCAACAGTTCCAACGGGGCGGTGCAAGGGCAAGCCTGGGGTGCGGGGTATGCGCCTTACAACGACGTGATTGTGCCGGGCGATTATGATGGCGACGGCAAAACCGATTACGCCGTGTGGCGCGGGCAGGATGCGCGCTGGTACATTCGCCAGAGCAGCAACGGGCAGTTCGTGGGGCAGGCGTGGGGCGCGAATTATGCGCCGTATTTCGACGTGCCGGCGCCGGGCGATTATGACGGCGATGGCAAAACCGATCTCGCCGTGTGGCGGCCCGCTGACGGGGTTTGGTATGTGTTGAAGAGTTCCGACGGCACTCATCTGGGCGAGGCCTGGGGGACGCGCGGAGATATACCGGTGCCCGGCGATTACGACGGCGATGGCAAAGTGGATTTCGCGGTCTGGCGGCCCAGCGACGGCGGCTGGTACATCAAAAAGAGCAGTGGCGGGATACAAGCAAACCACTGGGGTTCGGGCCTCGCGCCCTATTTTGACGTGCCTGTGCCCGCCGATTACGACGGCGACGGCAAGACCGATTGCGCCGTCTGGCGCGGCGGGGAAAGTAACTGGTACATCCTGCAATCCGCGAACGGCCAGCCGCGAGCCGAAGCCTGGGGCGCGAACTATGCGCCGTATTACGACGTGCCAACGCCGGGCGATTACGACGGCGACGGCAAGGCTGACATCGCCGTTTGGCGCTCATCCAGCGGGACCTGGTATGTGCGGCAAAGCTCCAACGGCGCCGTGTTGGTGAAAGCCTTTGGGCAAGCCGGCGATGTGCCGGTGCCGGCTTATGGGGTGCGTTAGCGCGGCAAGTGTCCGCTATATTGCAAAGCGGTAGAGGTGTTAGTATAGTCCCGCTTCAGAGTGGGCAGAAGAAACCGGTGAGAGAATCATCTGGCTTTGTATATCTTCAGACTCAATGAAAAGAGGCAATTCCGAACCGATGAGCGAAAACCAAGCAACTCCGACCGAATTACAACTGAGGTATCGCATAGCAGGTAGAATGCCGTCCATCTTTGCCCATAACATGCTAATTCAAGGCATGCCTGAATCAGTACTGCTTTCATTCTTTGAAACCATCCTCCCACCCAAGCCAGAAATGACAGCAGAAGACTTGGCGCAATTGCAGGAAACTGGATTGCTTGCTGAGTGCGTTGCCCGTATCACGATGCCGCCGCAAGCGTTTCTTGAAGCTGCTGATGCAATGCAGCGGGTAGCAACAGCGATAAGAAAAGGGATAGAAAAAGGGGAGATAATTTCAAATGCCGACATACATTCAGACTAAACGCTATATTGAATCCCTTGCAGATTTACCTATAGGTTGGCACTACGGTCAAGGAGTTGCTCCGTCAGGTGACTTTATTCAGCATGCCTCTTTACTACTTGACCATGCTGACTCACTTGGCTTTGACCGGTTTAATGCATTCCCCGGCATTGACGGCGAGCTTCAGCTTACAATTTATGACGGGGCGAATTTTTATGCGCTTACAATTGAGCCAGACAGCGGGATAACGGTTTTGCATAGACAGAACCGCGAAGAGATATTTTATCAAGAGAATCTCAACTTCATGAGCACTCTAATTAAACTTGAAGACTTCGCTTTTGAAATATGCCATACGTTAGATACATTCACCCAAAGCACTTTGACACCGAAAGCGGTTGTATCAGCGACCTTGCCTTCAAAAACGGTAGGCTTGAACCAGGACAAACAGAGAGATGTATTTCCGTATTTGACTCCGACTGCGCAATTGAAAAGAGCGGCTCAATATGTCGCCATATCGAAGAATACTATCCCCCTCCTCACACCGGAATCCCCATCGTCTATTGGCTTGTTCCATCATCAGACCCTTTCTTTGCTGATTGTAGCTGGAAGCCGGAAATTAGTACCACTGGCGACCCCTGTCATTACAACATGACAGGCAAGAGCAGCAATCAGGCGCAAAAATTTTTCAGGTCACAGCCGATCAACGCCTTTACAATTTGCGATAAAAGCATTGCCCGTCCGATGGTTATTAGCGACTTGTCCTTAGCCTGAACAGTCGGTTATTGCTGTTCTCTTCGCAATTCATTAGCAACACTACTATAGGACACTGTCGGTCGGGGTCGACATCTTGCTTCACCTCGGCAAAAGCTTTACCATCGCGCCGTTTTTCAACGTTCGTTGCCCGCAGACGCTGTCAATTCGTAGGCAATTCAAGTTTCAACCAGGCTCGCAAACCAGAGAGGGGGACTACGCCGATGCCGTTCGACAACGCCTTCACACTCGGAATCGAAGAGGAGTTTCAGATCATTGACCCCAACACGCGCGAGTTGCGTTCGCGCGTCAACGAGATGCTCGAAGAAGGGCAGATGATTCTGGGCGAACAGGTCAAGCCTGAGATGCACCAGTCCATGATCGAAGTCGGCACCGGCATCTGCGCCAATATCAAAGAAGCGCGCGCCGATGTAACCAGGCTGCGCCGCACCATCGGCCAACTCGCCGAGCGCCAGGGCCTCGCGTTTGCCGCCGCCTCGACCCATCCCATCTCGCACTGGCAAGACCAGCAGATCACCGAACACGAACGCTATTCGCAGATGATCGAAGAGTTGCAGCAATCGGCGCGCGCCCTGCTCATCTTCGGCATGCACGTGCACGTCGGCATGCAGGATCGCGAAGCCGCCATCGCCGTGATGAATGCGGCGCGCTATATGCTGCCGCACGTTTACGCGCTCTCGACCAGTTCGCCGTTCTGGATCAAGCGCAACACGGGGATGAAAAGTTACCGCTACGAGGTCTTCAAACAATTCCCGCGCACGGGCATTCCCGAATACTTCAGTTCGGTCGGCGAATTCGACAACTTCGTCAATCTGCTGATCAAGACGGGTTGCATTGATAACGGCAAAAAGATTTGGTGGGACGTGCGCCCGCATCCGTTTTTCCCAACCCTTGAATTCAGGATTTGCGACATCCCGACCAAGGTGGACGAGACCATCGCCATCGCCGCGCTCATCCAGGCCATCGTGGCGAAGCTTTACAAATTGTATCGCCAGAACATGGGCTTCCGGCTCTACCGCCGCGCCTTGATCGAAGAGAACAAATGGCGCGCCGCGCGTTATGGCCTGGACGGCAAGCTGATTGATTTCGGCAAACGCGAAGAAGTGCCGACGCGCGCGTTGATTAAGGAGCTGTTGGAATTTGTAGACGACGTGGTGGATGAGTTGGGCAGCCGCGACGAGATCAATTACATCTACACGATTCTCGACAACGGCACGAGCGCCGACCGCCAATTGCGCGTCTACCGCGAATCGGGCGGCGATTTGCAAGCCGTCGTGGATTTGCTGAAGAAGGAAACGTTGGAAGGTGTGATGTAAGGGCAAAAAGCAAAAGGCAAAAAGCAAAAGGCAAAAGTGTGGGACTTGTCTTTTTTCAGCAGTGAGAAAGAAAAGCGCCGTTCTTTTGCCTTTTGCTTTGAAAACCTCGAGCGGGATACGCTCAAGTAACAAGCGCATGGAGTTCAGCCTTCAGGCTGCCAGTGGCGCGCCACGCGCGCCAGACAAGCTAAAGCTTGAACTCCATGCGCTTGTTACTTGAGCGTGCCACTCCCCGGAAACATTGATTGATGAAGAAATGGGGCACGATCAGTTTTGCTTTGATTGCCTGCGGTGCGCTCGTCACGACGCTGCTGCGTTGGCTGTTGCCGCTGCTGGGATTGGCGGGCGCGGGCAATGAAATGATTCAACCGCTCGATGGTTTATTGCCCTGGCTGATCTGGGTTTTTATCGCGGCGCTGGCGTTGTTGATTATCAATCTGCGTTGGGATCGCATCTTCCTAAACTGGCGCCGGCCAAAGACGCGCCGTTTGGTGGATGAAGCCGAAGCATGGAGCGACGATTTCCGCATCGGCAGCGAGGTGCCGCTGGAACCGGTGCAGCCGGAACGCGCCCACGCGCCCGCCATTCCCAAATCGAAAGTCCGCCTCTTTCCCGAACAACTCGAACCCATCGAACGGCAAGAAGCCGTGCCCATTTCAGCCGCTCGACCTGTAACTGAAAAGGCCGCCGCTACGCCCAGCACAACCCGTCCGCTGTCACGTATAGAACCGCTGCCCCAGCGCCGCGACCGCGTCACCGTCGCCTTTGCCGAAGAACCCGAATCACAGGTTGTCGCCTTGCCCAATTCCGGCGCACTCGTTTCGCCTGCTGCCCACGAAGCCGAGACGATCACGCCCTCAGACATCGCCAAGGCTGCCACCATTGCCCAAACCGAAAGCCTTGCCACAGCCTATCACCAACTGCCGCCACGGCCCGAAGCCTTCACCGGCCGCGCCGCCGCCTTGGAAGCCTTGAACACCGCGCTGATCCGTCATGCGCAACTGTTGCTGCACGGCCCCGGCGGGGTTGGCAAAACCGCGCTGGCCCTGGCGCTGGCGCATCAATTGACGCCGCACTATCCCGACGCGCAGTTTTATCTCGATCTCAGAGGCCACAGCGCCCGTCCGCTCACAGCCGCCGCAGCGCAAACGCAATTGCTGCGCGCCCCGCAACTCAAGGCGGCCGAGCCGGGCGAATTGCAGGCCGCCTATCAAGCCGCGTTTGCGGGCAAACGCGCGCTGCTCTTGCTCAATAACGTTGCGGACTTGGAACAACTCGAAGCGCTCTTGCCGCCCGATGAATGCCTGGTCATCGTGACCGCGCGCCAGCCGCTCGAATTGCCCGACGCATTCGCGCTCAAACTCGATCTGCTCACGGCTAGCGAAGCCGCCGAACTGCTCAGCCGCCTAGTGCCGCGTTGTGGCGAACACGCCGCCGCCCTCGCCGCACATTGCGGTGGCTTGCCGCTGGCCTTGCGCCTGACCGCCAATGCGCTGGCCCAGCACCCCGAACTGACCGCCGCCAATTTCGCCGCCAAGCTAACGCAACTCGCCGCGCGGTTGAGCAATGCCGATCCGCTTGAGACGGCGCTGACGCTGAGTTACGAAATGCTCAGCCCCGGCCTGCAAAAGCTCTGGCGCACGCTGAGCGTCTTCCCCGACACCTTTGACGTGACGGGCGCGGCGGCGGTTTGGACGCTGCATCCCGAACGCGCGCTCAAGGCGCTGCACCGCTTGATGGAATTTGAATTGGTCGAAGGCCAACTCGCCACGGGCCGTTACCGCCTGCACGATCTCAAACACACCTTCGCCGCCAAGCTGCTGCCCGACACCGAACGCCAAGCCGCCCAGCAAAGCCACGCCGAGTATTACCAAAGCGTCCTGCACGAAGCCGACGCCCTTTACGAACAAGGCGGCGACGCCGCCGAGCGCGGCCTCCATCTGGTCGCCCGCGATTGGCACAACATTCAAGCAGGCCAAACTTGGGCAGGCCAAGCCTGGGCGGCTCAAGCCTGGGCCGTTGGGCACGCCGCCGAAAACCAAGCCGCCGCTGAGCTGTGCGGTTCGTATCCCGATGCCGGGCGCTACGTGCTGGAGTTGCGCCAGCCGCCGCGCGAACGGCTGCGCTGGTGCGAGACCGCGCTCGCCGCCGCCACGCGCCTGGGCCGCCAGCGCGCTGAAGGCCGCCATCTGTTGGCAATGGGCCAAGCCTGTTTGCGGTTAGGCGAAAACAAAAACGCCCGCGCACATTTTGAACGCGCCCTCGCCAGCGCGCAGGAATTCAACGATCAAAGCGGAGTTGCGCGCGCGCTGAACGGCCTGGGCACGCTCAGTTATGCAGCCGGCGCTTTTGCGCCCGCGCTCGGCCAGCACACACAGGCGCTGGAAGCCGCCCGCCACGCCAACGACCCGCGCGCCGCCGCCCAAGCACTCGGCGGTCAGGGTCTGGCGCATGCGGCACTGGACGCGCCAGACGAAGCGCAAGCCGCCCTCGAACTGGCGCTCGCCATCACGCGCGAAATCGGCGATCTGGCCGGACAGGGGCAGGCACATTTCAACTTTGCGTTGACGCACGACCTGGCTGGTGAACGCGCCGAGGCTGTGGCTCAGGCGCAAATGGCGCTGGCGTTATTGCAGCAAGTCGAAAGTAATTTGGTTGACGCTGTGCGCGAGCAACTTGCCCGCTGGCGGTAAATAAGTGGATGGAAGGTGTGAGTTTCTGTCTGGTTCTTTGCCGCTTGGCAAGGCGGAGCGGCACGCGAGTGGTTAGCGCCCGATAGTTGTAAGCAACAACGCGTTCAGGGAGAATGTTGGCGATGCGTGCGCGTGGCTGGTTTTTTACCCAAGTAGCGACATTCCCGTACAACCCGGCAGGCACCGTGTTGGGGCAAGCGACGCCCGATTCGTGTGTCGCGGCCTGCTGCCGGATGTTGCTGGCCGACCACGGCCTCACGCAGCCGGAAGCGTTTTTGCGCACGGCCTTGCAGGTCAAGCAGGGCGCGTATCTATCGGATTTGCCGCCCGTGCTGGCACAGTTCGGTTTGCCCCTCACGATGGTTTACCGGAGCGAATTGACGCTGGCGGAACTGCGAGCCGCCGTCAACCGCGCTCCGGCAATCGTCTTTGTCAAAAGCGCAGTCTACGGCGGTCACGCCCTGATCGTGGATGAGATCAACGTGCGGGTCAGCGTGCGCGATCCGTTGCCGTTGGGTCACGGTCGCGCGTATCGTGTGCCACTAACCGCATTCACCGACGCTTGGTTGCGCGCGGACACGCAATGCGGACAGGCCGTCGTCGTGGAGGAATGAAACAATGATTAGTCTGGAAACCGCCCAACAAATCGCCACGCACGCTTTGCAGGAACGCATCGCGCGCTCGGTCGTCTTTTCGCGCTACGCCTATACCGCCGCACAACTCAAAGAAGAGAACGACCGCTTCCACGTCTTTGCCGCGGTGTCCGAAACGGCCTATCAGGCGGGCGTGATGCCGCCCGTCCTGCACGTGTGTGTGGACAAGACTGACGGCCACGTGTTGACCGAAGCGGAGCAGGAACGCTATTACGCCACGGCCAACCCGCTAGCTGTCGGCGTGGCTTGAGCTACGAACTGGTTAGCTTTTTGAGCTGATTGCTGTAACTGAACTTAACCACTTGCCTGCGCCCGGCGCGCCCGTCTC
>JANOWX010001184.1:0-23130 GCA_031418175.1 Acidobacteriota bacterium
CGTCTTGCGCCAGTTCGTCTTGCGCCAGTTCGTCTTGCGCCAGTTCGTCTTGCGCCAGTTCGTCTTGCGCCAGTTCGTCTTGCGCCAGTTCGTCTTGCGCCAGTTCGTCTTGCGCCAGTTCGTCTTGCGGAGGATGCCAGCCGGCAATCACCAGGTAGCGGCGTACCGTCATAACGGTCTGGTTGTTGAGTTGTAGCGCCTCGACAGTGGCCCGGCCAATCGCCGTGAGGCCAATGACCGCGATGCCATCTTGACGCCACTGAAAATGTTCCTGCCAAACTTGGGTGCGAGGATTGAAAAGCGGGACTTCAATCCCTTGCAGCGGATCAAGCGCCAGCGTTCGATCACTTTTGTACAGGTTACATAGACGGCAAGCCAAGCAAAGATTGGCAGGGTCATCCGTGCCACCCAGCGCGCGAGGGAGAATGTGTTCAATTTCGAGCTTGTTGTAATAGTGCCTTTGCGCGATCTGGCAATACGCGCAACGGTTTTTGAATGCATGGCGCACCTGTTCACGGGTTGTTTTGGAAACGGCCATGTGGGTAATGCTGGCGGCGGAACTGGCTGTCAGGCACTCAGCGGTTGGCGCAAACCGCGTTGGACGGCTTCACTCAACGCCTGGGCTTTACGCCTCATGCCCCGTTCGCAAATGCGCATTAAGTCGTGCAACTCGCGGCGGCCTTCGGCGTCAAGCTGACGCTCGCGCTGCCGCGCCAGCAACGCGCTCAATTGCTCCTCTTGCTCATCCGGCAGTCGGCTTTCAGCCAGCGCCAGCACTTCTTCATCAGACAGCTTTTCGACCGGCAGGTCGTTGACCGCCACTTCCACCAAGCCGGAGATGATCGTCTCGACGGGCTGGCGTTTTTGTGTCGCCAAACGCGCGGCCACGCGAGCTGCCTGTTCAGAGATTTGAATCGTGATTTGTTCGCTCATAACGCGCGCATTCTAACATTCGTTGCGCTTATCCACACGCGCTCTTCAGCCTCGTCGTTGCAACCCATGCTGTTTCTGAAAAAACATCACGTACTCGTGCTTGAAAATATAAAACCCGCCCGCCAGCGCCCGATAGCGCCAGATGTTTTCGAGATTGCGTTTGGCGCGGTTGCCTTGCATATCTTTGACGACCAGGCTTTTCAGCGTGTAGCCGCGTTGCAGCACTTGTTGCATGCATTGAAAGCCCAGCGGAATCCATTCGCCCGCCGCGTACATATCGCCGATCACCAGCACCAGGAAGCGGCCCGGTTCCAGGAATTGATCGGTCACGTCCACCACCTGGCCGAAGCGTTCGGTAAATGCCTCGACCGTCGGGCAATTGGAAAGATCGTTGGCGCGGTCGGAAAACTTGATGATCGAATGATAGGGCGGGTGCAGCAGCGCCAGTTGCACGCTTTGGTTGCCGATGGCTTGCAAGGCTTTGGTGATGAGCGGTGCGGTGGCCGCGAGGTTGGCGCTGTCGCCGGAAACCACAGTGGTTGTGATGTTGTGCGGGTTGTCTTGTTGCGCGATGCGCTTTTCGGCGGCGCGCGCCAGCGGGCGTTTGAGTTCGATGCCGATGCCGTGGCGGCCCAGGCGGCGGCATTCGATCAGCGTGGTGCCGGAGCCCAGAAAAGTATCGAGCACCACGTCGCCTTTTTTTGTGTAACGGCGCATAGCTTGGTAAGGAATCTGCGGCACGAAATTGCCGTGATAATCGGCCAAGTGCGCGCCGGTGCGGTCGCGTTCGGCGATGTGCCAAAGCGAATCCGTCCAGATGTCGTCGTACTCGCGCCACTTTGTCAGATCAAGGTCGTTTAGTGGCGAAGGTTTTTTGGGCTTGCTGGCGGCTTTACCGCGTGCGGGCGGACGCTTGGACAAAAGGGAAGTCTCCTCATCAGGAAATGTTCGACAAGCTGCCAGCTTGTCGAAGTCTCGGCCAGGTACGGCAACTGAAGCCTTCGGCAAGCTGGCAGCTTGCCGGACGTGAGGCTTACTCAACCGCGCGCCCGCGATTGTCTACGCTCACTTCCAACGCGCGTGACTCAACGCCACTGGCCGCCAGCCGCGCTTGCATTGTCGCGGCAATCGCCGGGCAATTGTCTGTCGCAAAGGCAATCAGCGTCGAACCCGCGCCGCTAATAGCTACACCGAGCAGCCCCGGATGGCGCTCGGTTTCGTCATTCAGCTTCAAGACATCGCTCAAACCGCGCGCGAGCGGGGCGCGGTACGGTTGATGCAAACGGTCGCGCAAGGCTTCGTTGAGCAGGTCGAAGCGGCCTTCGCTCAGCGCAGCCTGCAGCAGGGCGGCGCGTTGCAAATTGTAGATGGCGTCGTGGCGCGTGACCATCTGCGGTAACACGGCGCGCATGCGGGCCGTCTCCATTTCAAAATCAGGGATGCACAGTACGACTTTGACCGCTTCAGGCCAGTGGCGTTTGACCGCCAGCAGCGAGCGGCGTTCGTTGCCCGCGTAATCAATGCGTTCTTTGACGACGGCGACGACCAGGCCGCCGAGCGTGCTGGGCGCGAGGTTGTCGCCGTGCCCCTCGAAGTGCAGCGCGAAATCGAAAAAGTCTGACTCACTCAACTGGTCACCGCTCAAGGCTTCGTAAAGCGACAGCCCGGCGATGATGGCGCTGCTGCTGCTGCCCAAACCGCGCGCGAGCGGAATCTGGCTGTCCACGCGAATGCGCGCGCCAGGCAGCGTTTGACGGCGCGCTTCGGCGGCAAAGCGGGCGGCGCGGATCATCAGGTTCGATTCATCGCGCGGGACGCTCGCCGCGCCTTCGCCAGAAGGCCAAATCTGAAAGCCTTCAAAGCCGCCGGGTTGCGGTTCGACTTCGAGCCGCAGGTACAGCGCGAGCGCCAGGCCGCAGGTGTCGAAGCTGGCGCCGAGGTTGGAGGTGGAGGCGGGTACGATGATTTCGGTTTTGGACATCGGGGTCAGTAATGGGTTGGTTCTATTAGCCGTTAATTCGCTTTTGTAAAAAGCGCGTTTCAAGTTCAGTCATGGATATTCCGAAATGTTCTATAGGGTCATGGTAAATATGATAGTCATCTGAAACCCAGCCGATTGCATGGTTTGGTGAGTGAGGGCGAAAGTCTACGATCCAGTAATAACGCCCAGAACGCTTGTAGCCAAGTTCTGTTATGGCTGCTTGGGCGATGAAGAACGGTTGCCTTCGTTGATTGTAGAGATGGTAGTGAAGCTTTTCGATCAATAATGAAGTGAATGTCTCCCTAGATATATGTTTTCTCGCTGTCAAAAGTGTCCAGACATCAGCCGGACGGCTATGATTGTCATCAGATCGAAACGCTGTCCAGTTGTGGTTGCGCCATGTTGGCTTCGCATCTTTCATTTGTCCATTGATGAATGGGCTGAAGGCTAAATCAGAACACGCACCATTGGTACGGAACCGGGAGCGATAACGACCGATTGGACTCGTAAAGTGCGAGTTCAGGCAGCCCCCGGTCCGTACCGGCGCACTGTCCCAAGGGTGTGTGGTTCGATTTAGCACGAGTGTTTGAGAGACGAATGGCGTGAGGCACAATTTGGCAAATTGCCCCACGCCAACTGCCAGACGATTACTGCGCGCCGTCGCCGCTTGAACCGTTCCCCTTCATCTGCCCGCGAAACAGATTCAGCAACAGCAACGTCCCCAGCCCGCCCGCGCCATCGCCACCGCCGCCCGTCGCCAGCACATCCGGCGTGATGCGCACGCCTTTTTCGCCGATGACCTTGAGCGTTTCGACCAGCGCGACGCCTTGCGCACCGAGCGTGTTGACAGCAGGCGGTTTGGTTTGGGCTTGATGCACTCCTTTTCAGTTGAGCAAGAATAAGGTCAGCGCAGCTTTGCACAAAAAGTCCCTTTGCAGCCCATTAGTTGTTGTTGCACTGCTGTCCGCCCACGCTCACTTGTGTAGAACAGGGACTTTTGTGCAAGGCCGCTCAGCGCTTCAAATGATCTTTGCCATTGTGATCAATCCAAAGTTCAACTTCTCCGTTTTTGTTGACACGCGCAATGAAAGGCTTGGATTTGTGCTTGAGAAAGCGGGCGATTCTTGGAAGAGACTTGATCAGGGCATTAGCGTTGTCCTGCCCGGAACTGTGCGCGGAAATGAGGATGAAAGATGCAACTCCGGCATTCATCAAGGCAATGCGTTCCAAATCATTCCGGCGGATTTCTCTGTCTTTGGTGAGCACCACCCAACCGCGTTTCCCGCATTCGATTAGCCAATATGCGTCATTCAGTTCCTTTTCGTCTGGAAAGCGATCAGAGTGTACTTCGACTTTCAGGCCAGTCTGGCGAAGGGTTTCCGGAACGGTATTTTTGCCGAGGCAACGGTCAACGAAGAAAACAACATTTTCAAGCTGCTTTTCTAGCGGGAGCTTCGTACCTGACCGCTTCTTCGATCTCTTCTCTTTTGACGCCATAGTCCCTACCTAATTCGTCCGTCGAATCCCCGGCGTAAAAACGTTCGGCCACGATCGCCGTCGGCACTCCGGTCTTCACAAGCACGGGCCGGCCAAATGCAACCAATGGATCAATCATTACGCGTTTCGGTTCCTCGGCTTGATGAGACGAGCGCAGAAATGGGTAGAGGCGCACTGGCAAAAGTTTCGTCGGGTCACGGTCAATGCGGCGCAGGTATTCTTCGACGACGTTTCTGATGGCAAGTTGTCCACCACGCGAGACATTGACCAGGTGCCCCAAATCCTCAATGAATAAATCCACGCCATTGGTCAGAAACAGCTTGTCTGCCAGCGGATGTTTCGAGGGGGATTTGTCTTCAAGGTATTTGATCGCGTTTCGGACTTTGTAGAAAGGGACGTTTTCGACCCGCCGTATTCCATTCAACACGTAAGCTTCGACGAGGTTCATGAAAGACAAGCGCGCAACGTCAGGGTCAGCCAATAAAATGACTGGGCCTGAGAACTTCTTGCCTTGCTTATCTCCGCTTGGATAGTCACGGCCTCTTACCCATGAGCGTAATGTTCCAAACGGAATTTTCAGGTAGCGCGAAGCTTGCAAGAGGCTATAGAGAGGTACCTCCCGCGGCTCAATGCCGTAGAGATTACTGCCTTCAACCAGTTGTTTGCGCGCTTTGCTCATTTGTTGGGCTGCTGCTGACTGCCGTTACGTTTTGTATGGAGGGAAGCGGGAGTATAGCCAAACCTACTCATTAACAACAATTGGATTTCGCCTTACCGATGAGAAGCGCGGGCAGCCAGGACAACCCGGCCGCCCGCATCATCAAATCCTACTTCGCGCCGTCGTCGCTTGAACTGTTCCCCTTCATCTGCCCGCGAAACAGATTCAGCAACAGCAACGTCCCCAGCCCGCCCGCGCCATCGCCCGTCCCGCCCGTCGCCAGCACGTCCGGCGTGATGCGCACGCCTTTCTCGCCGATGACTTTGAGCGTTTCGACCAGCGCGACGCCTTGCGCACCGAGTGCGTTGACCTGCTCTTTGTAAGCCACACCTTGCGCTTCACCCATCAGGCGCACCTTTTCGGCTTCGGCCTTGCCGGTTTGCGAAATGTAGTGCGCCTCGCCTTCGCCTTCGGCTTTGCGCTGTTCGGCGCGGCGGTTGGAGATTTCGACGCCGACGGTAGCGGCCATCAGGTCGCGTTGGTTGTCGGCGCGGGCTTTGGTCTTTTCGAGTTCGATGCGATTGACCTCGGCTTCCTGTTGCGCCTGGAACATCGTCTGGCGCTGTTCGGCCAGAATCTTTTCGGTCTGCGTTTTCATCAACTCTTCGGGCAGGCGGATGTGGCAGATCAGCACGTTGACGACGTCTACGTGATATTTCAGCAAGTGGCCGCGCACGCGGGCTTCGGCGCGTTCCTGCTCTTCGTGGCGGTTTTGCAGGTAGGCCATCGCCGACGATTCGCTGGCCTGATTGCGGAAGATCGAATCAATCAGCGGGTGCATCACGTTCTGGATCAACCGCTCCAACCCGCCGATCTTGGCGACCATAAAGGGCGCGTCTTCGGGTTTGACGCGGAAGACGACGCGCACTTCGAGTTGCATCGTGAAGCCGTCTTTTGAAATCACCTCGAACGGATCGAAGGAAGCTTTCAAATCTTCCGCCGTCCATTCGACCGTCTGGTTGGTGGTCGGGATGATGACCGGCGTGACGGCCAGCGTGTTGACGTAATAGCGGCCCGGGCCGACGACGGATTCCTGTATGCCGCGAAAGCCTTCGGGCACGACGTAAGCTTCGTGCGCGCCCTGGTCGAGGCGGCCATCGGCGGGGTCGCTGATCTTCAACTCTTGCTCCAGCGCTTGCAGATCGTCGCCCGTCTTTCCGTCGAGCTTATCCAAATGCGCCGCCGCCAGCGCGAGTTGCTCGCGCTCTTCGCGTTCGAGTTTCTCGCGCACCTTGGCGGCCATGGCTTTGCGAATCTCTTCGGTCGGGTCTTTGCCAACGTTGGAGACGATCACGGCGACTTCGCCAGGGCGCACTTCGCCGGCCTTTTCGGGGATGACTTTGAAGAGCAGCGGGTTGACGTAATAGGTGCCGGGCAAGAGCAAATCTTTCTGCGGGCCGCGCTGGCCGCCGCGTTTGATGAAAGCGTCGCCCGTTTGAAAGTTGCTGTGGCCTTCGACCGGCACGGCCACGTAATCGCGCGGATTGAGTTGCGCGCCGTCCAAGGCTTCGACCAGGCCGACTTGGTTTTCATTGACCAGCGTCGCGTCGAAAAGCTGCACCCAAAACAGTCCGGCTTTGATCTGATTCTTCTCTTCGAGCGAGCTCGAATTGGTCAGGATGCGATAGGTGCCGGGCGTCAGCAGTTCGACCTGCGGTCCTTTCTGTCCGGCGGCGTGGATGAATTGTTCGGCGTCCTGGTAGTTGCGATGGCCCGGCACCGCCATCGCCATCAAACGGCCCGCATCCAGCGGCGCGCCGTCGGCGGCGGTGACGATGCCGACTTTGCCCTGCGGCACGATGGTGGCCTTGGCAATCGAGACGCGGAACAGGTACGGATGAATCGGCCACAAGCCCGGTGGCAGCGTGCGCATTTGAATGCCTTTGACGCCGCCCTGTTTGATAAAGGCGATGGGGTCTTGAAAGTTGTTGTGCGCGTTCTGCGCGCGGTCGGGCGCGAAGATGCGGCCCGGCGGCAAGGGTTCGCCGTCCACGGCCTCGATCACGCCGAGTTCATCCGCGCCAATTTCGATCAGTGGGACTTTTTTGAAGACGCGCTCAAAGGGCCATTTTACGACGTGCAGACCGGGTTTGAGCACGTCGGCCTGAATGCCGACTTCGCCTTCGGTGGCGACGACGCGGCCCGGCGGCATCTTGGCCCCGAAGTAGCGGCGCTCCTTGATCGCGATCTCGGTCGCGCCGACGTTGACCAGCATTTTGCTCAGGATGATGAGCACGGCGGCGCCCACGACGAACGCCGCGACGAACAGGAAGGGTGTTAGGCCTGTCATAGGGTTCCTTTGCTGCCAGCGTTGAGACTGCGTTGGAGGCCGTGTCAGTAGCCCGACCGTAAGGGAGGGCTTGCTTGCGCGGCTTCCCCCCCCACACGGTCGGGCTACTTACACGGCGCGCACTGTTCACAGTTGCGCGGACGAGGCTCGTGGCGTGGCCGCCGCTAGCTGACGGCGCACGGCAACGAGCATCCGCTTCAGAACAAACCCGGCGCCCGACTGCCGCGCAGCCGGGGCCAAAATCCAGTACTCGCTTTCGATCATGGCGTGCAGGGTTTGGGCTGACGCCCAACCGAGACAGCCCGCGCGCCAAGCCTCCAATGCCGCCTCAGCCGTGTGCTGAAACATTGCCGCATCGTCGCTCAAGGCCGCGACGTGCAACAGTTCGCCGAGCGCGTGCTGTCCCGGCGCGCGTTGCCAACGGTCGAGCACGGCGGCGGCCAACACGGCATTGGCGCGCCAATGCTCGTTTTGCGTGATGTGGTTGACGAGTGTTTGCAAGGCTTCGTCATCGGCGCGTACGGCACGCACAAGTTCGGCCAACGCCTGTTGGTAAAACTCGTCGCCGCCTTGCGCCTCGGCTTCGGCCAGAACATTCACTTCACCGGCGGCGGCGCGCGCCAGCAATGCGGCGTACTGTTCGGACAACGCGCCTTCGGCTTCGGCCAACGCGAACGCGGCGTCGCTTTCGGGATCGTCAAACAGGCCGCGCGGGCCTGACCATTCTTTGAGTTGTGCAGTGGAAAAAGCGGTTGGCGCGCCAAGTAGTTTGGTTAGTTTGGCTCGGTTGCGTTGGCGTAGGGCGAACGCCGCGACGAAGAGCGCGAGTAGGAAAATTGCGATGACTATGAATGCTTCCATCGGTGGAACGCTCCGCGCTATGCTGCGGGCGTCTTCCGTAGCGGAGTTACGAAAGGCGTTTGAGGATGTTCAAAGTTTCGGAAAGCGCAGTGAGATGCGGGCAGGATATTACGCGGATTTGAGGCGCGGCGGCAATCCTTCCTGGGTACGCACCGCTTCCAGCATGCGGGCGTGGCAGCAGACGGAAGAATGCCGGAGGTTCCCTTTCAGCGCCTTTTCAACCCCAGTCGGTCTGCCGCCACGCCGCACGCTGGAAGCGGTGCGTACCCAGGCTAACGCGCAACACGCGCAGGCTGGCGCTGTGTCCATTCAGGCAAAAATTTATTCAACACGCGATAGCCCAACAACACCCCGACCACCGCGCCAAACGCCAGCGGCTTCGTGATGTCGGCCTTGACCAGCAGGTAGTAATGCAACACGCCCGCCGCCGCCGCGACGTAGGCCAGTTTGTGCAGCCGGTTCCAACGCTTGCCGCCCAACCGTTTGAGCATCGCATTTGTCGAAGTCAGCGCCAGCGGCAACATCACCAACCAACCCAGCATGCCGATGGCGATAAAAGGGCGTTGCACGACATCTTTCAAAATCACGCCGAAAGCAAAAAACTTGTCGAACCACGTATACGCCAGCAAATGCAGACAGCCATAGAAAAACGCGTACAGCCCCAGCGTGCGCCGTAACAAGCCCAGCCACGGCAGGCCCAGCGCCTTGCGCAGCGGCGTGACCGCCAGCGACAAACACAGAAAGAGCAGCGTCAGCGTACCCGTTGTGTGCGTGAGGTATTCCAGCGGATTCGCGCCCAATTGCGCGTGCCACCAGTCCCACAGCAACAAGGCGAGCGGCACGGCGCTGTTGATGAAGACGGCCTGTTTGATGAATTGCGAATCCTGCTTGGTCATAGCCTTAAAAGTTCTTCTGCAAATCCAACCCCGCGTACATCTGCGCGACCTGTTCGCCGTAACCGTTAAACAGCGTAGTCTGGCGGCGGCTCCATTCGCCGATGCGGCGTTCGGTGGCCTGGCTCCAGCGTGGATGATCCACCGCCGGGTTGACGTTGGAATAGAAGCCGTATTCATCTGGCGCGGCAATGTTCCAAGCCGTGCGCGGCTGCTCGGCCATCAGAATGATTTGCACGATGGATTTGATGCTCTTGAAGCCGTACTTCCAGGGCACCACCAGCCGCAGCGGCGCGCCGTTTTGCGGCGGCAGCGCTTTGCCATACAGCCCCGTCGCCAGCAGCGTCAGCGGGTGCAAGGCTTCGTCCAGCCGCAAGCCTTCTTGATATGGCCATTGCAGCACGTCGTCGCGCTGGCCCGGCATGCGTTTGGGATCGTAGAGCGTGATGAACTTGACGTACTTGGCCGTGCTCTGCGGCTCGACGGCTTCAATCAATTTGGCGAGCGGAAAGCCGAGCCAGGGGATGACCATTGACCAGGCCTCGACGCAACGTAAGCGATAGACGCGGTCTTCGGCGGGCGCGAGTTTGGCGAGGTCGTCGAGGTCGAAGGTCTTCGGCTTGTTGACCAGGCCCTCGACCGTCACCGTCCACGGGCGCGTGACGAAGTTCTTGGCCTTCGGCGCCACGCCGCCCTTGCTGGTGTCGAACTCGTAGAAGTTGTTGTAGCTCGTGATGTCGGTGAATCCGTTCGCCGCTTCGCCTTCGGCCGTTTTGTAAACGGGGCCAGCGGGATTGGTGGCATTGGGCGAATTGGCGGCCACCGTCTCGACCGGCTTCGTCAGGCTTGGCGGATTGAGCGCGCGGTAGAGCAAGCCCGTGGCCGCCAGCGAACTGGTCAGCCCCGCCGCGCGCAGAAAGTTGCGGCGGTTCAAGTAAAGGCTTTCGCTCGTGATCTCGCTGCTTTTGATGTCGTCGGCTTTTTTTATCAGCATCGTCAAGACTCCTCGCAATCGGGTGAATCGTTGGCAGGCGGGATTTTATTCCCCGTCGAAGCTCGTTCAAACCCGGCACGCAGACTATAATCCATCGGCTGCAAATTTACGGCTGCTAAAGCCGAATAGATTTTCCGGTAGTGGGTCAATGGGGAGAGAAAGCTCAAACGCCAAGAGCGCCAAGAGCGCCAAGAGAAGACACGAAACAAGCCGCTTTCACTGAACCATCATTGGCGTGCTTGGCGTGCTTGGCGTGCTTGGCGTCTTGGCGTTAAAAGCGCGCTGCTGTGCCTCACTCCATTGAGCCATTACCGATTTTCCAACCTAGGTCTTGCCGATGAATGCATTGGACGAATGGCTGGCGTTGCCGCTCACCGCGTTACAGGCGCGTTTGCACCGCGCCGCAGCGCCCAGCGGTTTGCTGGAAGCCTTAGAGCGAGACCCGCGCAATGGCGCACGGGCCTTGGCGCAACGCTTGCGCGCACAGCACAGCGCGAATCAAGCAGCCAATCGGGCCGAAGGACAACGCTTGCGCCACCTGTTGAAATACGAAAGCGAACTGTGGGCGCAAGGCTTCGCGCAAATCGCCGGCGTGGACGAAGCCGGTGTCGGCCCCTTGGCCGGGCCGGTGATGGCCGGCGCGGTGATTCTGCCGCGCGCATACAAGCTGCGCGAGTTGAACGATTCAAAGAAGCTGGATGAAACCACACGCGAACAGTTGGCCGCGCAAATCAAAACCGATGCCGTGGCCTGGGCGCTGGGCGCAGCCGACGTTGCCGAGATTGACCGCTTGAATATCTATCACGCCGGCTTGCTGGCGATGCGGCGCGCGGTGGAAGGCCTGACGCAGGCGCCGGATTTCGTGTTAGTGGACGCGCGCACGATTCCTTCCATTCCACAACCACAACGCGGCATCATCAAAGGCGACACTTTGTCGGCCAGCATCGCGGCGGCTTCGATTCTGGCCAAAACGGCGCGCGATGCGTTGCTGTTGGAATACGAACGGCAATATCCCGGCTATGGGTTTGCCGCGCACAAGGGCTACCCGACGCCGGAGCATTTCAAAGCCTTGCGTGAACGCGGCGCGCTGCCGGTTCACCGCCGCAGCTTCCGTCCAGTGCGTGAGGCGCTGGGCCTGGAGCCGCGGCAGGAGTCGTTGTTTGATTGAGACGTGCGCGCAAAATGCAGTGCAGTAAATGAACTGTATCAGGCTTGATTGACACCCCTGCCGCCTTCCCCTAGGCTAACCCCGCTTTATCGAATCGCACAGCAACCACATTACCAATTCATCTTTTCTTTTTCAGAGCCGGAGGTCGCTTTATGAAATGCCGTCGTTTCGTTTTGAGTTTGCATTTGACTGCGCTGCTGCTGCTGGCCGCGTGCGCCACACAACCGGGCAGCGCGCCGGGCGGCACTGCTGCCAGTGACGTTGCCATCTCTGCCGCGGGCGCTGAGAAATTCATCACCGCCGCCGAGCAGCGCTATTCCGACGCGACGATCAAATTGAGCCGCGCCAGTTGGGTCAAAAGCAACTTCATTACCGATGACACCGAAGCCATCGAAGCCAGCCACAACGAAGAATTCATCGGCCTGGTCGGCGAATTAGCCGAAACGGCGCGCAAGTTCGATGGCGTCAACCTGCCGTCCGATACGGCGCGCAAATTGAAGCTGTTGAAACTCTCGCTCACGTTGCCCGCGCCCAAAGACGCCAAAGAGCGCGAAGAACTGACCAAGGTCGCGGCTTCGATGGAGGGCGATTATGGCAAAGGCAAGTACTGCCCCGATGGCCCTCCGGGAGAAAAAGACAAAAAGTGCCTGAGCCTCGGCGATCTCGAAAAGATTCTCGCCGAAAGCCGCAACCCCGAAGAGTTGAAGAAAGCCTGGCTCGGTTGGCACGCCGTCTCGCCCAAGTATCGCCAGCGCTATTCCCGTTTCGTCGAATTGGCGAACAAGGGCGCCAAGGAGATGGGCTTCAAAGATGTCGGCGCAATGTGGCGGACGAATTACGACATGGAACCCGACGCCTTTGCCGCCGAGATGGAACGGTTGTGGACGCAGGTCAAACCGCTTTACGAATCACTGCACACTTACACGCGCGCCAAGCTGCGGCAAAAATACGGCGACGTGGTGCCGGCGGCCGGCCCAATCCCCGCGCACCTGCTCGGCAATATGTGGGCGCAGCAATGGGGCAACATTTACGATCTCGTCAAACCGGCGGCCTCTTCAGGTGGGGGCGCGCAAACTTACGACCTGAGCAAAATCCTGCAAGCGCGCAAGACCGACGCCAAGCAGATGGTCAAATACGGCGAAGGCTTTTTCACCTCGCTCGGTTTCGGCGCGTTGCCGCCGACCTTCTGGGAACGTTCGCTGTTCACCAAACCGCAAGACCGCGACGTCGTCTGCCACGCCAGCGCCTGGGACATTGATAACCAGCACGACGTGCGCATCAAGATGTGCATCAACATCAACGAAGAAGACTTCACGACCATTCATCACGAACTGGGCCACAACTACTATCAGATGGCCTATGCCCCGCAAACCGCGCTCTATCAGAACAGCGCCAACGACGGTTTTCACGAAGCCATCGGCGACACCATCGCGCTATCGGTCACGCCCGAATACCTGAAGCAACTCGGATTCATCACGCAAGTCCCCGACGCCAGCGCCGATCTTCCGCTGTTGCTCAAACAAGCGTTGGACAAAGTTGCCTTCCTGCCGTTTGGTTATCTCGTAGATCAATGGCGCTGGAAAGTTTTCGCTGGCGATGCCGCAGCGGGTGATTACAACAAACTCTGGTGGGACTTGCGCGAGAAATACCAGGGCGTCGCGGCCCCCGCTCCACGCAGCGAACAGGATTTCGACGCAGGCGCGAAATACCACGTGGCGGGAAATACGCCGTATGCGCGTTACTTCCTGGCGCACATCCTGCAATTCCAGTTTCATCGCGCGCTGTGCAAAGAGGCCGGTTATACGGGCCCGCTCAACCGCTGTTCGATCTATGGCAACAAGGCGGCGGGCGCGAAGCTGAAAGCCATGCTGGCCCTGGGCCAAAGCCAACCCTGGCCCGCAGCGCTGAAAGCCATGACCGGCGAAGACAAGCTGGACGCGACCGCGATCATTGATTATTTCGCGCCGCTGAAAACTTGGCTGGATGCGCAAAACAAAGCGCTGCTCGCAGCCAAATAACTTTTTCCCGCCCACGAAGGTTCACGAAGAAACACACAAGTCAATCGTCTTCTTCGTGTTTCCTTCGTGTGACTTCGTGGGCGAATTTCTTTATGGAAATCGAAACCCTCGCGGTCCACGCCGGCCACGCCACTGACCTAACAACCGGCGCCGTCGCCCCGTCGCTCGTGCTCTCAACGACCTTTGAGCGCGATGCACAGAACACTCCGCTCGGCGCCTATGTTTATTCGCGCAGCGAAAATCCCAATCGCCTCGCGCTGGAAGCAGCCTTCACCGCACTGGAAGGCGGCGCGGCTTCAGCCGCCTTTGCTTCCGGCCAGGCCGCGACAATGAGCGTGTTGCACGCGCTTTCAACCGGCGCTCATCTCATCGCGCCGACCGACATTTATTACGGCACGCGCGCCCAGGCTGATTTGCTCTATGCGCGCTGGGGTTTGCAGGCTTCTTTCGTAGACACCACCGACCTCGACCAAATCAAAGCCGCGTTGCGCCCCAACACCAAATTGATTTGGATTGAAACGCCTTCCAATCCGCGCTTGCACATCACCGACATTGCCGCCGTCGCCGACATCGCACACCGTCACGGCGCGGTGCTCGCCTGTGACAACACCTGGGCGACGCCGTTGTTGACGCGGCCTTTTGAATTCGGCGCTGACCTCGTGATGCATTCGGCGACCAAGTATTTCGGCGGGCACAGCGACGTGCTCAGCGGTTGTATCGTCGCGCGCGAACAGAACGAATACTTTGAACGCATCCGCACCTTTCAGATTCAAGGTGGCGCAGTCGCCGCGCCGTTTGATTGCTGGCTGTTGTTGCGCAGCCTGCCGACGCTGCCCGCGCGTGTGCAGATTCAATCCGCCAACGCCGCCAAACTTGCTGATGCTTTGAGCCGCCACCCACGGCTGAGCAAAGTGCATTATCCCGGCCTGCCCACGCACCCCGGCCACGCGATTGCGGCGCGCCAGATGAAAAGCTTCGGCGGCATGCTCTCCATTGAGGTGGCGGCCGAAGTCGCAGGTGGACGTGAGGCGGCGTTAGCGGTCGCGGGCCGTGTGCAAATTTTCAAACGCGCGACCAGCTTGGGCGGGGTCGAAAGCCTGCTCGAACACCGCGCCACCGTCGAAGGGCCAAACACGACGACGCCGGATAATTTGCTGCGGCTTTCGATTGGCCTGGAACACGCCGATGATTTGCTGGCGGATTTGTTGCAGGCGTTGGATTGAACTGGGGCAGAACCGTCCCCAGACGCCTTGGCAACAAGAGCGCGCTGCTACTGAAACTGTTTCAAAGCGCTTTGCTCCTTACTGAAAGGGGCGCGTGGTTAATCAAGCAGTGCTGACTTGAGGTGCTGGTTGCAACGGCGTTAGGCACGACAGGCGGCACGCGCCGCGCGTCGCGCACTTCGCGGTAACTGAGATAGACAATCCCTGCCAACCAGATGATGAACCCGGCGCAAGCCGCGAGGCTGACATAGAGCGCAATGAATTCGAGCAACATCATCTGGGCGTCTTGCAGTTGCTGCTGCAGCATTTCGATGGGCATGGCGAACCTCCTGTTGATTGCATTTTTTTCTGCCTGCATCTGAGAAAACGTAAGCGGCGCGCAAATCCCCTCAGGCCGCGCGGAAAAATTGTTGCGCCTGCGGCTTGCTGTTAGACTGCGCGCGTTTTGCCAAAGCAGTCATCGCCGGTACGGCGCCGCTCACAACAGATAGTCAGATAGTCAGAGGTAACACCCGATGAACTCTCCCAACCGCTTGGCACAAATCGAAACCCTCTTCCACGCCGCGTTGGAACACGAATCAGCCGCGCGCGCCGCTTTTCTTGCCCAGGCCTGCGTTGATGACCGTGGTTTGCTCGACGCGGTCAACGCCTTGCTTGCCGCGCATGAACAAGCCGGGGGCCAATTGGATCAACGCCACGCTGCGCTCGAATTCGACAGCACCTCCGATCCGACCCGGCATCTGCCCGCAGCGCCCGCGCCGCAACCCGTCCGTAGTACCGCGCCTCATTCGTCAGGCGACGGTCACCGCGAAGGGCGTTTTGTCACCGGCGCAATGCTGGCCCAGCGCTATCGCATCGTCGGCTTGCTCGGGCGCGGCGGGATGGGCGAGGTTTACAAGGCCGAAGACCTGAAGCTCAATCAAACGGTCGCGCTCAAGTTCCTGCCCGAAAGTATCGCGCTCGATGGCGCAATGCTGACGCGCTTTCACAACGAAGTCCGCATCGCGCGGCAGGTCGCGCATCCGAACGTTTGCCGCGTGTATGACATCGGCGAAGTCCAATCAGAATTTGGGGGCCTGCACTTCCTCTCGATGGAGTTTATTGACGGCGAAGACTTGAGCGGTTTGCTGCGGCGCATCGGGCGTTTGCCGGGCGACAAGGCCGTCGAGTTGGCGCGGCAGATGTGCGCGGGCTTGGCGGCAGCGCACGAAGCGGGCGTGTTGCATCGTGATTTGAAACCGGCCAACGTGATGATTGACGGGCGCGGCAAGGCGCGCATCACCGACTTCGGCCTCGCGGTGGTGGCTGAAGAACTGCGCGGCGAGGAAGTGCTGGCGGGCACGCCGGCCTATATGGCGCCCGAACAATTGACGGGCAAAGAGGCGACGCAGCGCAGTGATATTTACGCGCTCGGCTTGGTGCTCTACGAATTATTCACCGGCAAGCGCGTCTTTGAAGCGCAGAGCCTGCAAGAGTTGATTGCGCTGCACGAGAAATCCGCGCCATCTTCACCATCCAGCCATGTGAAAGACATTGATCCGCTGGTGGAGCGGGTGATTCTGCGCTGTCTGGCAAAAGACCCGAAGGCGCGGCCTGCTTCTGCCGTGCAAGTGGCGCTGGCCTTGCCGGGCGGCGATCCGCTTCAGGCGGCGCTAGCGATGGGCGATACGCCTTCGCCGGAGATGGTGGCCGCCGCGCCGCTGGAAGGCACGCTGCGACCGGCGGTCGCCGTGACGTGTCTGGCCGCAGTGCTGGTCGGGCTGGCGCTGATCGTGCTGCTGGCGGGCAAAGAGCGGATGAAGACTTTCGGGCCGCTGGAAAAATCGCCCGATGTATTGACCGAGCGGGCGCGCAATATCGTCCAGCGGCTGGGCTACACCGATCCGCCGACCGACAGTGCTTCGGGGTTTAGCCAGAATGCTGATTATGTGCAGTACGTGCGGGAACACGAAGCCTCGCCCACGCGCTGGGAGAAGTTGAAGATCGGGCAACCGGCGGCGGTTTATTTCTGGTATCGCCAGAGTCCGGGCTATCTGGTTCCCACCAGACCAATGAGGCTGAACTTCCCTCCGTTGTCCCTTACCGACCCGCCGATGCTGGTGTCCGGGATGGCGAATGTCACGCTGGATCCGCAAGGGCGGCTGCTCGCCTTTCAGGTCGTTCCACCTCGGATGGATGAGCCGTCCGGTGCAGCGCACGCGCCTGACTGGGCGGCGTTGTTCGCCGAAGCGGGACTGGAGATGGCGAATTTCAAGCCGACCGCCTCCCGCTGGGTTCCGCCCATGAACAATGACAGCCGCGCGGCGTGGGAAGGCGTCTGGCCGCAGCAGCCGCAGATTCCGCTACGCATCGAAGCGGCGGCGTATCGTGGCCGTGCGGTCTGGTTTGAAATGATTAGCCCCTGGGCTGAACCTGCTCTGAAGACGCCAGTGCGGCGAGTCCTCGCGGGCAACCCCATCGGTCTACTATTTTTCCTGGTATTTTTCCTGGTGATGCTGCTCGGTGGTGTGCTGTTGGCGCGGCGGAATCTGCGGCTCGGACGCGGAGACCGCCAGGGCGCATTGCGGCTGGCGCTCTTTGTTCTTTCGCTCCAGTTGCTGTTCAGGGTCTTGCGGGCCAATCACGTTCCTGCTGTCGAAGAGTTTGAACTCTTCTGGATCAATCTGCCCCTTGCACTGTTCGGGTCAGGCGTGGTCTGGCTCGTCTACCTGGCGCTCGAACCTTACGTGCGACGCCGCTGGCCGCACCGGATCATTGGCTGGAGCCGTGTGCTGGCTGGGAAGCTCCGCGACCCGCTGGTCGGACGTGACCTGCTGCTGGGCGGGCTGTTTGCGATTGGCACATGGCTGTTGATTTCACTGATGCTGAAATGGCCGGGCATAACGGGCGTGCAGCCTCGCCTGGCCGAGGTCGTCACCTTGCAAGGACTGCGCGGACTGTTCAGCGTTGGCTTCTCATCACTGGCAGTTGTGGTGTCGTCGGCTTTGGGGTACCTGTTTGTGTTGATGTTGTTGTCCATCCTGCTGCGCAAGGAATGGCTGGCTTTTGGTGTGGTTTGGATCTTCCTCACCGTTATCGAAAGCGGGGTGCCAGGCGTAGGCTGGATAACTGCCGGATTGGTTGCAGCGATTTGCTTTGTCGTCCTGGCGCGCTTCGGCTTGCTGGCTGGGGTCGCCTATGGCGTTTGCTACCAGATGATCCGGGATTATCCGATCACCTCCGATTTTTCGGCGTGGTATGGCGGGGGCACGCTCTTCGCGCTCGGCGTGATGGTGGCGATGTGCGGCTATGGCTTTTACACGTCGCTGGGCGGGCAGAAGGTGTTCGCGGGGAAGCTGCTGGATGAGTG
Source organism: Acidobacteriota bacterium (assembly GCA_031418175.1). Taxonomy (GTDB): domain Bacteria; phylum Acidobacteriota; class Blastocatellia; order RBC074; family RBC074; genus JACPYM01. Next base: position 17,926 of record JANOWX010001184.1, read on the forward strand.
ATGGCAAAGCTTTCACGCGTTCAGAGGCGGTGTTTCAATCAACAAAACTTCACGACCCGCCGACTCCCACGCTTCGATGAAAGCCACGCAGCCATAACGCCGGGGCGCAGGGCCGTCGAGCGGGTCAAGCAATTCAACCGTTGTGCTGGTGATTTGTACTACGACGACGGCGTGAAAGGCGCGTGAGTATCCGAGCAGATGACGCTCGACGCCGACAATCGGGTGTTGTCCGGCATGCACGGCATCACGCAAATCGGTGAGGCTCCAGTCAGCGTGCCATTCTGCTGCCGCTCCGGCTGCGGCAAGCCGTGCCTGTGCCGCTGCGAGCGAGATGCCAGTGCGTGTATAACCGATCAGTTGGCGCACTTGCGCTTCGTCGCGGCTGGCGCCCAAGCCATTGAGTACCATCCGTACGCACGCGGCGACGCACGAAGAAATAAACTCCTGTGCAAACCAAGTGAGCGGCATTCAACTCCTTAGGCGATTCCGTGTGCGGCGGCTAAGGCTTCGGCGCGTTGCTGAAAGAGTGCTGCTTGCGGATGTCCAGCGAATTGCCCGGTCGCGGCGTGCAAATAAACGTCGCCTACTTCACCCAGCGGGCCGGTTGTGCCGTAGGCCAATTCAACCGGGACGTGCCAATAAAACGTAATGGGATCAAAGGTCGCAGACGCCGCGTGTAGCGCGGTTCCGACTTGTTGATGCAACCAGCGGTTGACGTGCGCGACGGCAGCTTGTGCGGTCGCCACGGTGAATTGCGGTACGACAGAAACGTTTGTCATAGTTGGATGCCTTTCAAGGGTGAATCGCTTTCGGCGGCGGCAAGTATAGCAGACAATGCGCTGTCGGCACGTCGCTCACGCGGCAGAAGGTGTGCGCGGGGAAGCTGCTGGATGAATGACAGCAAGCAATCCAGACAGCCCGGCAAGCTGTAGTAGAATGCCCCTGCAACAAAACTATCCACGAAGGAGTAACGATGGAACTCACAATCACATTGCCCAACGAGTTTGGCACGCAGGTGCAAGCCGCCGCCGCGCGCAATGGCCGTGCAGTCGAAGATTACGTCATTGACGCCGTCAAAACGGTGATGCTGAAACCGTCGCTCGATGAATTACTGGCTCCTGTGCGCGCGCAGTTCGCGGCTAGCGGAATGACTGAAGAAGAGTTCGATCAGTTCATCGAAGAAGAGCGCCAAGCCATCTGGGAAGAGAAACATGGGAAAAAAGTCTGATGTCGCCGCCAACCCCAGCCATTCCCAAAGTCGTTTTCGACTGCAATGTTTTTTTGCAGGCCTTGGTCAATCCCAACGGCCCAACGGCCCAACGGCCCAACGGCCCAACGGCCCAGCCGGACGCTGCAAGCAGTTGGTGGATCGTGGCGTGGTTGAATTGTTTGTCTCGGAAGAAGTCCTGGCCGAAATGGCTGACGTGCTGAGCCGGTCGCGTACCAGAAAACTTGCTCCGGCGTTGACCCTCGAAGTGATCGAAGCCTTCATCGCCGGCGTTCGCCTCAAAGCCATCTGCCTGTGGAACGTACCCGAGGAGTATCGCTTCGAACGCGACCCGAAGGACGCTTGCTACCTCAATCTGGCAATTGTGGCGAGAGCGAAGTTCATTGTTAGCCGGGATAATGACTTGCTTGATCTGATGAAACCGCGCAGCGAAACAGCCAGGGAATTCCAGCGCCGTTTCCCGCTGCTCAAGATCATCAATCCCACTGCTTACCGAAGTCGAAACCAAATAGAGTTTGAAAGCTGCCCATTCACTTCTGCCCCCGGTCAAGCTGGGTGGGCCGCAAGGCGTTCGCGGGGAAACTGCTGGATGAGTGAACCCTGGGTACGCAGCGCTTCCAGCGTGCAGGCTTGGCGTTGAGCACTCTCCGTCCGCCAGGAATATAGCTACTGCCAAACCTGCACGCTGGAAGCGTTGCGTACCCGGGTTGTCAGCAAAAAGATGCTGCGGCTATTTCTTCTTTTGCTTGATATTGACCAACCGCGCCGGATAAATGCCGAAGTTTTCGACTTCGATGGTGTTCTGGCCTTTGGCGCGCACGCGCGCGGCGGGGAAGAGCGTGCCTTCGACATCACCGTCTTCTTGCACGTAAAGCTCGACGTAAGTGAACGGATAGTCAACCGAACGCGCGCCCCGGCGTAATTCGCCAAAGCCCAGCCAGCGTTCGGCCACCGCCGAAATCTTGCGTCCGTCTTCGGTTTGCGTGACCCAGACGGCGTTCAGGTCGCGGCTCAGCCCGCTGCCGATTTGAATCGTGCCGCGCTTTTCTTTCGCCACCGCCTCCCAGAATTTGTCCTGTCCGTCGCGTTTCAGCAATTCCAGCAAACGGGTGACTTCGGCTTCGGGCGTGATGTTGTTGATCGTCAGCGTGAAGAAATCGGTAACAGCGCCGCGCGGGCCGCCGATGTAGGTGATGTTGCCGCGATACACCTCTTTGCCCGCCCGCTTGGTTTGGGCGGCAGCGGACGAGACGGTCAGTGTCAGCACCAACAGCGGCAGTGCCAGACGCATCCCTCTTGTTATTTGAGTTGTGATTTTGCTTTGCATAGTTCCTCCGTATGGTTAAAGCAGTTTGCATGCAAAGGTACGAGACACTGGTGCGGGCGGATTCATCGGCGGCAGGTGGATTGGCTCAACTAAAGTAATCATCGGCGCTGACGACTTCCAGCCTGTTCAGGAAAGTCTTGATGCGCAGAAAGTCGTCCACATTCGAGGTCACGACATAACAGCCGTTGAGCGCGGCGGTGCGGGCGATCAATACGTCGTTTTGCAATCTTTGCGCGTCGGTCAGCGGCGGCGTTTTGCCGTGCCCCGCGGCTTTGTCGCCGAAGCGCAGCCGGGAAACCAGTTTGGCGGCCTCCCACCAATCGTTGGCGGTTGGCACAAGCAGCAAGTTTGATCTCTGATAGTTGGCGCGCAAACCTTCGTAATACTGACGCCGAGATTTATCGTTCGTTGTGGCAACCAGTTCGTACAAAACAACCGCAGACATGGCCGCACGCGCCGTCTCGTCACTGGTGAGCCGCCTCTTGTAATTGAGAAAGACATTGGTGTCGAAGAGAGGCCGTTTCATGAAGCGGCTTGCTCCTGTTCCTCCATCGCCGTGAAAATCGCTTCCCACAAGGCAATGCGCTCGCGTTCCTCTTTGGTGAAGCGCTTGCGGCCCCGCTGCGCTTTATAAAGCGAAAGTATGCCCACCGTCCCGTCTTCCAAAATCACCTCTCTGGTCGGCACGCGCACAGTTTTTTTGCTTGCGGATTCGGGTTTGGGCTGACGCTTTCCGCTCGGGCGCGCTTTGCCTTGTACCCGTTCGCCATTGAGGTTGCCGTTGAGGCTGGCCTTGGGCTTTGCCGTTTTGGTGGTTGCTTTGCTTGCCATTCTTTTGTACCTCCCGCGCCAGTATAGCAGGCGCATTCGGGGCATTCATTCGTTCTTGATCGGCGTCGTGTTGACCTGCATCTGCCGCCCCGCCTGTAACGCCTTGATCGCCGCCGCGCCGCGCGCCACTTCATCTTTGCCCGTGTGCAGGCCGACCTCGATGGCAAACGTGCGCGTCTCGTTCGGCTGCAATTTCGGTACGCGCCCGGCCTTGCGTTCGAGGCTGCGGTTGGCGGGTGAACTGGTGCCCGGTTCCAAGCCCGTCACATAACCCTCTTCAAATGCCGTCGTATTTTTCCAAAGCGTGAAGTAAGGCAGTTGCGTGATGTCGTAACGCATCGTCACCGCGCGGTCGCCCGCCGCGTTGTGCAACAGCACAGTCGTCATGTTCTTGGCATCGGCAAACGGTTCGATCATGTAAACCTGTTCAACAAAACCTTTCGTCGGCGCGGCGTATTCGGCAAAGCTGGCCGTGCTCTTGGCCGCGTGCGCGTTGAAGGGCGTGATGCGTTTGACCGCGCCGGCAAAGCGCGCGCCTGCTTCCAGCAGCGGCGGGCCGTAATTGGCGTGATAGATCAACTCGAACTCTTGCTCATACGCGCTGAAATTCGTCACTTCATCGCGGAGGCGCAAGCTGGTCGCGCCCGCCTCCGTCGAAATCTCCGTCCAGCTTTCCAGCTTCGGGCCATAGAACATACGCTCATCCACGCGGCCACGAATGCGCAGGGTGTTCGGCGGCCCCGGCTCAATGATGATTTCGACTTCGGAGGCGGGCGTATTGCCGAGCTTGCCGTGCAGCGTCAAATCCATCTCAGCTTCAGCGCCGGTGTTGTTGATGAATTTATCTTTGCCGGGATGCCCCGCCCATTCCAGGCCGCAACGCACCAGCCATTCGTTGAAGCCTTCGAGCCAACCCAAGCCGCCCCGGCTTTGCAAATTTATCAGCGCGGGATGCACGACCTCTTTCACCGGCGAATCCCAACCCAACCGCAGGTCGCCCGACTCCACGCGCAACACATTCATCCCGCGCGTAGGAATAACGATGAACCGCAGCTTGCCGTTGTTGACGGCGATGACGTCCACGCCCTCCTGCTTGCCGCCGTGCAAGGTGTATTTGTGAATTGACCAGCCGCCGTTTGTTGGAAACGGTACGTCGCGGTCGGTCACCTGCCACGTTTCGAGGCGCAGGTTGCGCGCGGCGCTGGTGAGCGTTTGCTGGTAGGGGCCCCATTTTTGCGCGTTCACGGTGCTGGCGGTCAAAAGCATGATGCAGAAAAGTTTCAACAAGCGGGCCTCCGGTTGATTGAGGGTGGTAGGGTCAGGATTGGTTGTCGTCGGTTGACGGCGCTGGGGGTAATTGACGGCGTGTGAGTTCGGAGCTTAAGCGGTCTCGCTCGCGGTCTGAGCGTTCAAGCGCCTGCGCGCGGTGTTCAGCCTCGCCCTTCCAATGGTCAGTTTCACGCTTAGCGCGTTCGACTTCAGCCAGCCACTTGTCGCGCTCCGCCCGCCGCCCCAGTTCAATAATGACCGTGGTCAATTCAGCCATGATTTCCTTGTGCCGCTGTTCTTGCTTTTCACTCTGCTTTTCCAGTCGGGCCAGGCGCTCCTCAAAGGTGAAGAGCGGCTTCAGGAGATCCCAAAAGAATTTCCACATCTGCCCGCCTCCTTTTCAATTCGGCCATCAGTCGGTCATTTTCAGCATTAAGAGCAGCGATACGTTCCCAGCGTTCATCGCTCTCGCGTTGGCGCTCTTGCAGAATCGCAGTCATGCGGATCAACTCTTCCTTGAACTTCTCCCACTCGCTTTGCGGGATTTCCA
>JANOWX010001185.1:0-5649 GCA_031418175.1 Acidobacteriota bacterium
CAGCACGCCGGCCAGCATCGCCGCCAGCAGCCCCACCCAGGGGCTATGCGCGTAAAGCGTGACCGCCGCCGCCGTGAACGCGCCGGCCAGCATCATGCCTTCGAGCGCGATGTTGATGACGCCGCAGCGTTCGGCATAAAGCCCGCCCAGCGCGGCCAGGATCAAGGGCGTGGACAAGCGCAACGTGGAGGCGATGAGCGTGTAATTGAGAATGTTTTTGAGCATTGGGCAGACCTCAGACTTCAGACTTCAGCGTGAAAAAGCGCTTCAGATTGTTTCTAAAGAGAGCTTCCATCGCGACAAACAAAATGATGATCGCTTGCAACACCTGCACCAGGTCTTTCGACACTTTGTCGGTGAAGATGTCTACGAAGAGGCCGCCGCGAATCAGCGCGCCAAACAGAATCGCCGCCAGCACGATGCCTACGGGATGATTGCGCCCCAGCAACGCCACCGCGATGCCGGTAAAGCCGTAGCCCGGCGAAAAATCGTGATAGTACCGGTAGCGGTAGCCCAGCACTTCATTCACACCGACCATGCCTGCCAAAGCTCCCGACAGCGCCAGCGCCAGCACGATTTGCCGCGGCACGCTGATGCCGCCGTATTCCGCCGCCGTAGGATTCGACCCGACCGCGCGAATCTCGAAGCCCCACTTCGTCCGCCACAAAAACAGCCAGACCAGAAAGGCCGCCAGCAAGGCCAGCAGAAACGCGACATTCAACGGGATGCGTTCGGGGAAGGGCGGGAAGAAGGCGTGCACGCGCGGCAGGTGCGCCTGTTTGGCGATTTCCACGGTTTGCATAATCGGGTCGCCCGGCGCTTTGTAAAACTGCTGCGTTAGGTAACTGATTAAGCCGACCGCGATGAAATTCATCATGATTGTGTTGATGACTTCGTGCGAACCGAACTTCGCTTTGAGCAGGCCCGGAATCGCCCCCCACAGCGCGCCCATCAACACCGCCGCCAGCATGGCCAGCAACACCAGCACAAAGCCGGGCAATTTGGCGAAGGTGATGCCGACCCAGGCGGCGGCAAAGGCTCCGGCGTACAATTGCCCTTCCGCGCCGATGTTCAGCAAGCCGCACTTGAACGCCACCGCCACCGCCAGCCCGGTGAAAATCAACGGCGTCGCGTAAAACAGCGTGTAACCCCAATTGTCGAAGGTGAAATTGCCCAGCGCGTCATAAAAGCCGAACGCTGACGAAAGCAGCAGGCGATACACGGTGAACGGGTTGTCGCCGATGGCGAGCACGACCAAGCCGCCGATGACGAAGGCGGCAAGTACGGCGATCAGAGGAAAGATAAGTTCTTGGAATAGCTTCTTCATTACTACCCTCACTAATACCCCCACTAAGAGGTACTACCCCCACTACTGTCTTTAGTTGTAGTTGGGGCTTGATATGTCCAGCGGGCTGCCGGGCCACGTCCTTCACAGTGCAACACACCTGTTTCCCTGAGTTGCACCATTAGGGTCTGAATCCAGTCGCGCCCCACGCCTGGGCAAAGCTGTTCGATGTCTGCCAATCGAAAGGCCGCTTGTTGACGACTAATCGCGCTCATTACCAATTCGGTCTTTGCCCCGCGCGCCTGGTCAATCGTCACACCTTCGATACGGTTGGAAGAGATGGCGCTCTCGACCATGGCGTGTTCGCGCAGGATTTTGAGCTTTTGCGGCGACTGTTTGGTGAACAACTCCTGCTTGCCGCGCGCTTCGGCCAGTTCGCCCAACGACCAGGTCACAGCCAACGGAATCGCTTCGATACGGTGCTTGAGTAGCTCCAATGTTTTCATACTTCTACCGCTTGCGCTTGCGCTTGACCGGTCAAGAACGCTCACGCATACTCCCGGCCATCGGACCGGGAATACCCAGTCGGCTTAAGCTAAGCAATAAAGTGAAGGCTCTGATGAAAATCAGGGCCTTTGCTTTTCGTCGCTAAGCGACGAAAGCCACGACGCTGGCTTGTCGCCTACTGCCAAACCGGGCATTGCCAACAACCTTCAATGCCCCGGCGCCAAAAACACTGCATTGAAAAACATCACGTTCAGTCCTTCCAAAAACGCCCGGTAATTCGGGTCCTCGGCAAAGGCGATCACGTGGCCGCGCCCGGTCGGCACGTGCATCAAAAACGCCTTGTTCGGCAGTTGCTTGCGCGCGTCATCGAACATGAAGCCGCTGACATAAAACTTGTCGTCGGGCGCATAGATGCCCACGTTCGTCCCGCGATCCAGTTTGACCAACTGGAAGATGCGATTGCTGTCCACCAGCGCCGTCGTCGTCTCGCCGTAGCCGAAGCCCAGCCAATGCGCGCGATTGATGTTCACGCGCACGATCGCGCCAGAGGTGTTGCTGGGCTGTTCGTCGCCCGGCTCAATCGCCTTGTCCACAGGATTCGCCGTGTCTTTCGGCTGAACCGGCGCGGCATCCTTGGCTGGCTCTTTCTTTGCATCCGCTGGTTGGTCTTTCGCCGCGTTGGCAGCCGGTGCGCCAGCCTTCTCGCGCTTCTCCAACTTGCTCGGCAACAGGCCGACCTTTTCATCCGCCAGCCAGGCGGATGAACCGCCGAACGCCACGAGTGTGCCGCCCTGTTGCACCCATTCGCGCAGCTTGGTCACGTCGCTGAGCACGCCGGCCATGCCGAACGAGTTGGGCATGACCAGCACGTTGTATTTGCTCAAATCGGTCTGCCGCAACTGTTCGCCGCGAATGGTCGTGACCGGGTAGCCGTAGCGTTGCTCGATCAAATAGCGAGTCCAGCCGGTCGAATTCGCGCTGGTCGGCGTGTTGTAAACCAGCGCGATGCGCGGCTTCGGCAGGTACTTCACATTGGCGCTACCGAAGTTCGAGCCGACATCCACCCAGGCTGAATCGGTCGGATAAATCTCAACGCCGTGCGTGTCGGCCAGCCGGACGATGCGTTCGTGCAAATCCGCCGGATTGTCTTTGAGCTTGACGATCAGCGTGCCGGGCGGGAAATCGGTGCCATTCAGCTTGGACGGCTTGTCGTTGGTGTGCACGCGTATGTTTTGTTGAAACAGATCGGCCAGCGCGGCGGCGGCGGCTTGGGTGCCCCAGGGGATCAGGTAGGCCAGCTTGGCGCGTTCGCCGCGCACTTTGCCGATTGAATGCGGCAGTTCTTTCAGCAGCGCCGCCGTGGCGTTCGACGTTTGCTCGGCCATAAAACAGGGCACGTCATAGAGCAGCGGCAACGACCAGGCGGTCACGTCGTAAAACTGGTCGGGGCGGCGCTCGCGGTTGCGCATTTTCTGCTCGTCCAGAAATTCCTTGTCCTGTTCGGTGTGTTTGTCGAGCAAGGTTTTCGCCAGACGCTTGGCCGGTTGCGCCAGCGCGACGATATAACTGCCCGCCGGAAATTCGCGCGACTGTGCGGCGGCGTCTGTGTAATCGCGCGTTTTGGCGTTGGTGAACGCCTGCGCGGCCTGCTTCACTTCGATGCCGCATTGCATCAACGTGGCGGCCAGGCGCGCGGCGCGGCTGGGATCGTGGCCGGGCGTGATGATGAATTCCTTGACGGCGTCGCGCTGGCCTTCTTCGACGGCGCTCTTGCGGTATTCGTAAAAATAGCGCAGCAACTCCGCGCGATTCCTGGCTGCGTTTTCGACGGTCGAGAGCGCCGCGATGAAATGGTGATGCACCGAATCGCGATAGGCCAGCGTCGTTTCGTCATCGCGCCGCGCCAGCAAGCCGCGCACACTAGCTTGTTCATAGGTCATGCCTATCGCGCCATGAAACATCGGCCAGCCTTCGCCGTAACCGGGATAGAACGAGTCGTAGCCTTCGCGCGTGAAATAATCGAAGCGGAATTGATCGAACCACTTCGCATTGTTGCGGCCAAAGCGCGTCAGCCACTCCAACTGCGGCTTGGTCAGATTCGGATTCCAGGGCAGCGCGGGCGGCGCGAAATAGTAACTGCTGTGCGTGCCCATCTCGTGCAAATCGGCGACGACTTGGGGGAACCATTCCAGGTAGGTTTTGACGCGCCCGCGTGTTTCGGGTTGCGATTGCGCGAACCAATCGCGATTCATGTCGAAGAGATAATGATTGACGCGCCCGCTCGGCCAGGGTTCGTTGTGCTCTGACGATTGCAGGTCGGCATCGGGCCAGCGGCCTACGTTCTGGCGGAAGAAATTGACGAAGCGGTCGCGCCCGTCGGGGTTTTGCATCGGATCGAAAATCACCAGCGTGTTTTTGGCGACGGCGTCGGCAATGGCGTCTTTCTGCGCGGCCAGCAGGTAATACATCGTCAGCAAGGCGGCGTCGGTGCTCGAAATCTCGTTGCCGTGCACGCCGTGCAAGAGCCACACCGTGGATGGCAATGAGGCAATCAAGGTATTCGCTTCATTCTGATTCAGCGTGCGTGGGTCAGCCAGTTTTTGCATCGCCACGCGCGTGGCTTCCAACTTGGAGATGGTTTCGGGCGAGCCGACGAAGACGTTGTAAAGCGCGCGGCCTTCCCAGGTCTCGGCGTATTTCAAGACTTTGACGCGATTGGGCGCGGCTTTGCGCAAGGCTTCGAGATAACGCTCGACCTCGCTGTGACTGGTGATGCGTTCGCCCCACTCGTGGCCAACGGTCTGTTTCAACGTCGGAATCGCCGGGTCGTATTTGGCGCCGGGGAAAAACTCGAAGGGCTGTTGCGCGGCAATTGACAGGCTTAACGCAACAAGTACGGCAAGGCAAAAGAAGGCAGCTTTCACGCGAGTGGACTCCTAGGGTAGGACAGACTTCAGTCTGTCCGCGCATTGGACAGACTCGCGAATAGGACAGACTGAAGTCTGTCCTACCCTTTGATTGTGTTTGTTACTACTGGATAATTGCGAGTGCGGCAGTGAGTATCACGCGCCCGCCAACGCGGTCAAGCATAGCTCAACACCACGACAGAACAGGTGTTTTGAATTTTGCCGAAGCCGATGCTAGGCTGCGCGCGTCATCTTCCCGCAGAATACGTTCCCAACTTTTCAAACATTCGGAGGAAACAACAGTGGAGAATTCTACGCTACGGAAATTTGTGTGCAGCGCGTTCTTGAGCGCGCTCGTGGTTTTGGCTGGCAGTGCTGCCGTATTGGCGCAAGGGCAAGGGCAACGCCCGGCTGGGCCGCGTTATGTCAGCCCGCGCCGGACGGTCGAATTGGCGCTACCCGGCGGCAAGAAGGTCACCATTGATTACGGCAGCCCTGAAGCCCACGGCCGCAAGGTCTTCGGCGAAATGGTGCCGCTCGATCAGGTCTGGCGGCTGGGCGCGAACAAGGCCACGCATCTGACGACCGATATTGATTTAGTGATCGGCGGCCAAACCGTTCCGGCGGGCACCTATACGCTGTTCGCCTATCCGTCCAAAGCCAAATGGATTTTGGAAATCAACAAGACCACAGGCCAGTGGGGCATTCCTTATAAGCCCGAATATGCGCAAGCCGTGCTGGTGAAAGTGGACATGAAGCTCGAGCAATTGAGCGCGCCGCAAGAGCGCTTCCTCATCACGCTTGCCCAGTCAGGCCAGGAACGCTGGCTGATTTGCGAATGGGAGAACACGCGCGCGTCAGTCAGCTTTACGGTTAAGCAATAACGGCGCAATAGATGCAGTACCGGGAGCGGTAGCGACTGGGTCGCGCGTGAAGTGCGAACTTCGGAAG
>JANOWX010001186.1:0-8421 GCA_031418175.1 Acidobacteriota bacterium
CGCAGCTCGAGCCGCGTCTGCCCATGTGGGTCTGGTACGCCGCGCGCGCGGCCGTGATGGCGCTGACACTGGCGCTGGCGGCGCTGACGCTATTCACTTACCAAGACGGGCGCGCGGCGCGGGGGGCCAACACGGCCACGCCCGTCCCGCAAAACGAAGCTGTCCGCTTCATCGCCTTTGGCGACATGGGCACGGGCGACAGCGATCAATATGCGCTTGCCAAACAGATGGCCGCCTGGCACGACGCGCACCCTTACGACACCGCGTTGCTGTTGGGCGACAACATTTATCCCGACGGCAATCCGGCCGATCTGCCGGCCAAGTTTGAAAAGCCCTACGCCGAACTGTTGCGGCGCGGCATTCGCTTTCAAGCCTCGCTCGGCAATCACGATGTGGTGAAGGGGCGCGCGGGGCAGATCAGCTACCTCAACTTCAATATGGGCGGGCGCGCCTATTACTCCTTTGTCAAAGGCGTCACTGCCGAAGGGAAAAGCCTGACCGAATTCTTTGCGCTCGATTCGACTAGCATGTACACCGCGCAGTTGAAGTGGTTAGAAGGCGCGCTCGCGGCCTCGCCCGCGCAATGGAAGCTGGTCTTCTTTCATCATCCGATCTATTCGTCAGCCACCACGCACGGTTCTGACACGGCCTTGCGGGCGAAACTGGAGCCGCTCTTTGTGCGTTATGGCGTGACGGCTGTGTTCAACGGACACGATCACGTCTACGAGCGCACCAAGCCAATGCAAGGCGTGCAGTATTTCGTCGCTGGCGCAGCCAGTGGCAAATTGCGGCGCGGCGATCTGAATCGCAAGAGCCCCTTTTTCGCCACCGGCAATGACGAGAGCGGCAGCTTTTTGTATGTTGAGGTAACGAACGCGCAACTCAACTTTCAAGCGGTGGATGTAACTGGAAAAGTATTTGATACGGGCCGCCTGTTGCCCAAACCTGCCCCGCCGCAAAGTCTGGCGCTCAATACGCCTGTCACCGTGCCAGCCGCCTTACCCGAATCGGCCACAACCAGAACGCCGACGGCTACCAACACTGCTAAGCCGGAGAAAACCAAACCCGAAGTTTCACCCAATGAAAGCAAACCGATGGCCGGCGCTAACAACGGACAGGGCAAACTGACAGCCGATGACGCCCGTACCATCGCCTTGCAACAGGTTCCCGGCACCGTCGAAAGCAGCGAGTTGAAGCGCAAGAACGGCCAGATGATTTACGCCGTTAAAATCCGCAACGGCAAAGCCTCGGCTGAAGTGCATATCAACGCCGCTGACGGTACAGTGGTGGATATCAAACGCAAATAACCCTGGCGCGCACGCGTGGTACGCGGGCGCGCCAATTGCCAATTGGCAATTGATTGATAGGAAACTCATGACTGACAAATTTTGCTTATCACTTAGCGCGCTGGCGCTGCTCGCGCTCGCCGCCGTTTCAACGCCCGCGCAAGAACGGCGCGTGCAAATGAAAAACCTGCCGCCTGCCGTGCAAAAGGCCGTGCAGGAACAAAGCCAGGGCGCGCGGCTGCGCGGGCTTTCAAAAGAGGTCGCCGACGGCAAGACGGTGTATGAAGCCGAACTGCTGGTCAGCGGCCACAAAAAGGACGTGCTGCTTGACGCCGACGGCAACGTGTTGGAAGTCGAAGAGCAAGTCACGCGCGACAGCTTGCCGGAACCCGTCAAGACCGCGCTCGCCAAAGCCGCCGGCAAAAGCCGCGTGCTGCTGATCGAGTCCATCACGACATTTGGCGCCAAAGGCGGTCAGCTCACCGCGTATGAAGCGCATATCAGAAAAGGCGTGCGGGTCGTCGAAGTGAAATTCGCGCCGGACGGAAGGCTGTTATGAGATGGAAGGCTGTTATGAAAACGATCTTGACAGGCGCACTGTTGCTGCTCGCGTTCGGCGTCCAGCCCGCTCACGCGCAAAAGCAAAAAACGCCGCCGCCCACCGAATTGGAACAGCGCACCGGCCACACCGCAGCCCCGCGCGGACAATTGCAATTCACGCTGCCCACCGGCGTCGCGCTGGCTGACGGTCTGTCAGAAGACGACGCCGTCGCCATTGCGCTCTGGAACAATGCGCAATTGCACGCCGACCTCGCCGTGCTGGGCTTGGCGCGCGCCGATCTGCTGGAAGCCGGATTGTTGCGCAACCCCATTCTGCAAATCGTGTTACCGATTGGCCCGTACCGCCAGTTCGAGAGTTTGCTCAACTTTCCGTTTGAGGTTTTCTGGCAACGGCGCAAACGCGTCGCCACCGCCAATGAAGAGTTGCAGCGCATCGCGGTCAGCCTGGAACAGAACGCGCTCAACCTGATGCGCGACGTGCGGCTGGCTTACGCCGATTGGCTGCTGGCACAGGCGCGGACGCGGCTGGCGGCCGAAGCCGTCGAAGTGCGCGGCCAAATCGTGCGGCTGACCAACGTGCGCTTGCGCGTCGGCGATGTCAGCGAGATCGAAGCTACGGCAGCGCGCCTGGATGAAAGCCTGGCTGCCGAACAAGCAGGCCGCTTGCAACGCGAAGTGAAGGCCGCGCGCGACCGGTTGCGCCTGCTGATCGGAATGAATGAGCCGCAGGAGTTCGTGCCCGCCAACACTGATACGCAGTCTTCGGCGGCAAACTTCGTCACGGTGGCGAATGCCAACACCGCTGCCATCACCGCCACGCCGGTTGGCACATTGGACGAATTGTCCAAGGCCGCGTTTGCCGCGCGCCCCGATTTGCGCGCGGCTGAACTGGCCGTCGAAGCCGCCACCAAACGCGCGCAGTGGGAGCATTCGCGCATCGTCAATCTGGCGGGCTTGCTGAATATCAAGCAAGGCGAAGGGCTAGGCTTTTCGCCGCGTCCCGGCGTGTTGGCCGAGTTGCCCATCTTCAACCGCAACCAAGGCGGCATTGCCCGATCCGATGCCGAAGTCGCCCGCGCCGCCTGGCAATTCCTCGCCACGCGCCAGCGCATCGCCGGCGAAGTGCAAGAAGCGTTCAACCAACTGGAACAGGCGCGCGCGACGTTGACGTACTGGCGCGCGCAAACCATGCCGCTGGCCGGCGAGCACGCGCGCCTGGCCGAACGCGCTTTCAACAAAGGCGATCAGTCGTATCTGTTCGTGCTCGACGCCGCGCGCCGCGTCGTCGAAGTGCGGCAACGCGAAGTGGAATTGCTGGCTGACGCCCAACGCGCCAAAGCGCAACTAGCGCGTAGTATCGGGAGAAAATTCGATGCAAAACCCTAAACGCTGCAGTACCGCGAGCGCTAGCGCAGCGGCGGCTGCGCCGTTGTTGCTTGGCTTGCTACTCTTTGCAGGTTGCAACGCGCCCAAAGCGGCAGAAACCAAAACGCCGCCACCCGCCACCGTTGAAAACGCCAAGAAAGAAACCGACCTCGCCACGGTCAAGCTGACGCCCGAAGCCGAAAAGCGCCTGGGCATCGTGACCACGCCTATCGAAATGCGCGACGTGGCGCGCACGCTCGATCTCAGCGGCGAAGTCGTCATGCCGCCCGGTCAAACTTACACCGTCGTTGCGCCGCTCGCGGGGGCTTTGCAATCCGCCGACACACATCTGGCCGCCACCGATGCCTCAACGACCAAAAGCGTTGAAGCCCCTGCCACGTTGGCGGTTGGCGCGTTTGTGCGCCGTGGCCAAGTGCTGTTTCGGCTGACGCCCTTCCTCGCGCCCGAACGCGATCTGCGCGTGCAGTTGGAGCGCGACGCCGCCACGTTGCAAGAGCGCGTCGCAGGCGTGCGCCAACGCAAAGAGCGCGCCGAAATCCTGGCGAATGAAAAGGCCGGCAGCCAGCGCGCCGTCGAAGAGGCCCAAGCCGACTTGTCTGTCGCCGAAGCCGAACTGAAAGGCGCGCGCGAACGCCTTTCGCGTTACGGGAACGGCTCGCTCGCCTCTGATTTCGAAGTGCCGGTCAGCGCGCCCATCAGCGGCGTTATTCAAAAGATCAACGCCAGCGCAGGCCAGACTACGGCAGGCGGCGCAGTGTTGTTGGAGTTGGCGAGCTTCAACACAATGTGGTTGCGTGTGCCGGTCTATGTTGGCGACCTGCCCAACGTCGCCCGTGCGCAAGCCGCGCGCATTCACGGCTTGAACGATGCGCCGGGCGCGCCGGTGCGCTTCGCCAAACCAGTCGCCGCGCCGCCTACCGCCGATGCCGCAGCCTCCACCGCCGATCTGTATTACACCTTGCCCAATGCAGACGCCGCGTGGCGGCCCGGCCAGCGCGTAGGCGTGACGCTGGGCATGCGCGCTCAAGACCGCAGTCTGGCCATACCTTGGTCGGCGGTGTTGCACGACATTCAAGGCGGTACCTGGGTTTATGAAAACACGGCGGTGCACACGTTCATCCGGCGGCCAGTCGAAGTGCGTTACGTGGCGGGCGAGTTGGCGGTGTTGGGCCGCGCGCCAAAGGCGGGGGCGAAGATTGTGACGGTGGGGGCGGCGGAATTGTTCAGCACGGAATTCAGTGGTGGGAAATAAGCGTGGCCGAGCGTTGGCTCAACTAATGTTTTGCCAGATACGTGCGTCAACGAAGAGGCTGAAATGACCGACATTGCCGGTGGCAACAATCACCTGACCGCCGTAATCATCAAGCAGCAGCATTTGCGCGGCCAGAATCACATCGCCATCCAAAGCGGCATCGGACGCAGTTGGTTTGCCTTGGCTGCGCGCCAAAGCCCAAAGATTCGGCAGCCCGGCGCATCGCGGCAGTCGTCAACGGCTGGTACTTCAACTACTGCCCCAAGTCGTCAAGCCGGCGCAGCCCAGGGATTTTCCCTGCGCGCCGCAGTTCGCGGCGCACTTCGTAATCGGCAATCTCCGGGATAACGACACGGCGGCCTAGCGCAAGCATGCGGTTGAGCCATTCTTTGCAAGCCAGCGTTTCACCACTGCCTTGCGGATTGGAGACCATGCCGAGCGGGCCAGTGTCGAGCACAATCGTGATGTTCATGTGAAAAGTTTTCGGGCCGAAAGCCGGTCTTCTTCGAGCGCCTGTTTGAGAAAGGCCCAAGTCTCCTGCTGCTCATGCGCGTCTTCCGCGCACCAAGCGTCAAGCAAACGCATAGCCGCCGCATTGCGGGCCTGCAAATCGGCTGGGAAGGGCCGTTCGACAGCGGGTTCCACGGCATCGGCAACAACGGTGTTGGAATTTGAACTCATCTTTTTACCTCCTGGCGCGGGCGTGATGGTAAGCCGCGCGTGACCGGCAGTATAGGCGCAAGCCGCGACGGCTATCAACATTAGCTGCCAATCATAGGTAGCTGTTGATTCGGCGCAAGGCGGTTCCATTTATGATGAATTATCTCGTCACTAGCTCGCTCAAACTGCGCGGCATCATCGTCATCCTGGCAATCTTGCTGCTGATCGTCGGTGTGCGCACGCTGCCCGCGACGCAACTGGATGTCTTTCCCGAATTCGCGCCGCCGCTGGTCGAGATTCAAACCGAAGCGCCGGGGCTTTCGACCATCGAAGTCGAAAGCCTGGTCAGCACGCCGATTGAAAATGCGCTGAACGGGCTGACGAATCTCAAAACACTGCGTTCCAAATCGGTGCTCGGGCTGTCGTCAGTGGTGCTGATCTTTCAACCCGGCACGGAACTGATGCAGGCGCGGCAATTGGTGCAGGAACGTCTGGCGCTGGCGGCCAGCCGCTTGCCCAGCGTCGCGCACGCGCCCGTGATTCTGTCGCCGCTCTCTTCGACCAGCCGCTTGCTAAAGATCGGTATGTCTTCGGCCACGCTCTCGCAAATGGAGATGACCGATCTGGCGCGGTGGACGATGCGACCGCGTTTGATGGCCGTGCCCGGCGTCGCCAACGTCGCCATTTGGGGTGAGCGCGACCGGCAGTATCAAGTGTTGGTTGATCCCGGCCGGTTGCGCGCGCACAACGTCACCCTAGACACCGTGGTGCAAGCGGCGCGCGAAGCCGTGACGCCGGAAACGGGCGGGTTTGTGGATACGCCCAATCAGCGCATGGCGATCACCCACGTGCCGCCGATTGCCGCCGCGCAGGATTTGGCGCGCATCCCGCTGGCCCGCCGCGGCCCAGGTTTCAGCGCGCCGTTGTTGTTGGGTGATGTCGCCGAAGTGAAAGAAGGTTTCCCGCCGCCCATCGGCGACGCCGTCATCAATGACAAGCCGGGGCTGTTGCTGATCGTAGAGAAACAGCCGCAAGGCAATACGCTGGATGTGACGCGCGCGGTCGAAGCCGCGCTGAATGACCTGAAACCGGGCTTGCGCGGCGTCGAGGTGGATTCGACGATCTTCCGTCCGGCGACCTTTATCGAAACGGCGCTGCGCAATCTGAACAAGGCGCTGCTGATTGGCTGTTTGCTGGTCGTGGTGGTGCTGGCGCTGTTTTTGTTCGACTGGCGCACGGCGTTTATCAGCTTGACGGCGATACCGCTGTCACTGGTGGGCGCGGGGTTGGTGCTGCATTACACGAACAGTACGGTCAACACGATGGTGTTGGCCGGATTGATTTTGGCGCTGGGCGAAGTCGTGGACGACGCGATCATTGACGTCGAAAACATACAGCGGCGCTTGCGCTTGAATCGCGTGGCGGCACAACCGGAAAGTGATTTTCGTGTCGTATTGAAAGCCTCGCTCGAAGTGCGCAGCGCGATTGTTTACGCCACGCTGATCGTGGTGCTGGTCTTTCTGCCGGTCTTTTTGTTGGACGGTTTGGCAGGTTCGTTTTTCAGGCCATTGGCGCTGTCGTATGTGCTGGCGGTGCTGGCGTCACTGGTAGTGGCGCTGACGCTGACGCCCGCGCTGTCGTTGATCCTGTTGCCGAAGGCTGCCGCGACGGGCCGCGAAGCGCCGTTGACGCGTTGGTTCAAACGCGGCTATCGCGCCGCCTTGCCCCCGTTGGCGCGCCGTCCGTGGTTAGCCATCATCACGATGCTGGTGCTTTTTAGCGGCGCGGCGCTGGCGGTCACGCGCTTGGGCGAAGAGTTTTTCCCCGAATTCAAAGAGACGGATTTTCTGATGCACTGGGTCGGCAAACCTGGCACGTCGCTCGAGGCAATGACGCGCAGTGTGATTGTCGTGAGCAAGGAACTGCGCGCGATCCCCGGCGTGCGCAACTTCGGTTCGCACATTGGGCGCGCCGAAGTCGCCGATGAAGTCGTCGGGCCGAACTTCACCGAACTGTGGATCAGCATTGATCCAAACGTGGATTACGACCGCACCGTCAAACGCATCAACGACGTGGTCAACGGCTATCCGGGCTTTGTGCGCGACGTGCTGACCTATTTGAAAGAGCGCACGAAGGAAGTACTGACGGGCGCGAGCGCGGCAATCGTCGTGCGTTTGTACGGGCCGGACTTGGATGTCTTGCGCGCGAAGGCCGGTGAGATTCAAGGCGTGCTCGGCAAGATTGACGGCGTGGCGAACCTGAAGCTGGAGCCGCAGGTGCTGGTGCCGCAGATCGAAATGCGCTTGAAGACTGAAGCCCTGGCGCGCAGCGGGTTGACGGCGGGCGAAGGTCGGCGCGCGGCGGTCACGTTATTGAAGGGCACGAAGGTCGGCGAAGTCTTCGATGAACAGCGCGCTTGCGACGTGGTTGTCTGGGGCAACGAACGCTTGCGCGCCGATCTGGCATCCTTGCGTGCCGTGCCCATCACCACGGCGGCGGGCGGCGAAACGCGCTTGGGTGATGTGATGGACTTCCGCATCGCGCCCGCGCCCAACGTCGTGCAACACGAAAGCAATTCGCGCCGCATTGACGTGACCTGCGATGTGAAAGGCCGCGACCTGGGCAGCGTCGCGCGCGAGATCGAAAGCAAAGTGCGCGCCTTGCAATTCGAGCGCGGCTATCATCCCGAATTCCTGGGCGAATACGCCGCGCGGCAACAGGCGCGCACGCGCTTGATTGCGCTGGCGGGCCTGGCGCTGCTGGGCATCCTGATGTTGCTTTACGCCGACTTTCAATCATTGCGGCTGACGTTGCTGGTCTTCCTGACCTTTCCGTTCGCATTGGTCGGCGGTGTGCTGGGCGCCTTCGCCAGCGGCGGTGTGCTGTCGCTGGGTTCGCTGATCGGCTTCGTCACGGTGCTGGGCATCGCCGCGCGCAACGGCATCATGCTGGTCAGCCATTACCGCCAACTCGAATACGAAGAAGGCGAACCGTTCAGCTTTGACCTGATCCTGCGCGGCGCTGAGGAGCGATTGGCGCCGATCTTGATGACCGCGACCGTGACGGCGCTCGCGCTCGCGCCGATCGCGCTGGGCGGCGTCAAACCGGGGCAGGAGATCGAATACCCGATGGCGGCGGTGATTTTGGGCGGGCTGGTCAGTTCGACGTTGCTCAATCTGTTTTTGCTGCCGGCGTTGTTTTGGAAGTTTGGCAAGCCATCAGCCATTCAATCAAAGTAACGCGAGCACAAAATGAGTTTTCCGCACAAGCGCATGG
>JANOWX010001187.1:0-1713 GCA_031418175.1 Acidobacteriota bacterium
GCTTGATCGCACGGGCAAGCTGCGCGCGACGCTGACGGGCGGCAAGAGTCTGGCGGAGTTTGAAGCGGCCATTGCCCCGCTGCTTGAATAAATCTGAAATGACAGAACAACTTTCCCTACCAACAAAGCCCGCGCGCGACCTCAAGCCGCTGTGGTTGATCGTCAGCATTCTGGCGATCACGCTTTTGCACTACAACACCAGCACGCAATACCTGTTGCTGCACGAGATTTATCAGCGGCTCTATTACATCCCGATTATTTATGCGGCCTATAGTTACGGCTTGCGCGGCGGACTGGCGGCGGCGGTGTTGAGTACGCTGATTTATCTGCCGCATCTGGCGCAGCATTCGGATAATCGCGTATACGCCATCAACCAGTATGCTGAAACGATTCTCTTTCTGGTCATCGGCGTCGTCACCGGTTTGTTGGCGGGCGCGGAGCGGCGCGAGCGGCAACGCTACGAACAAACTGCTGCCGAGTTGCAGCGCGCCTATGACGAATTGCGCAGCACCGTAGACCAGTTGTTATTGGCCGACCGTCACGCTTCGCTCGGCCAGATGTCGGCGGCGATTGTTCATGAGATTCGCAATCCGCTCGGCGCGATACACGGCGCGGCAGAGGCGCTCGAATCCATCGTGCCTGCCGCGCATGAGAAGGCCGAGTTTCTGACGATCATCAAACGTGAAGTCGAACGGCTCAATGGCTTGGTGACGGACTTTCTGCAATTTGCGCGTCCGCGTTTGCCGGAGTTGCTGCCGACGTCGCCGCGCGAGATTGTCGAATCGGTCGTCAAGCTGGCGAGCAAACAGGCTGAAAAGGTACGTGTAAAAATCGTCATTGAGCTTGCCGAGCCCTTGCCGCTGGCCTTGCTCGACGCCGAACAGATGAAACAGGTGCTGCTCAATTTGATTCTCAACGCGATTGAAGCAATGCCGGAAGGCGGGCGATTGACGATCAGCGCCGCGCAGCAAGGCGAAGAGTTGTCGTTCGCGGTGCGCGATACCGGCAAAGGCATTGATGCGGCGGTGCGCGAGAAACTGTTCAGTCCGTTCGTGACAACGAAGACGCGCGGTACGGGGTTGGGGCTGGCGATTGCTCATCGTCTGGTGACGCAGCACGGTGGCCGCATCGAAGCGGCGAATGAAGCGGACGGCGGGGCGCGGGTGGAAATCCGGCTGCCGCTCAAAACGCCATCCGCGAATTGAAACTTATGCCAACGAACAACAAAACCATTTTGCTGGTGGATGACGACGCGAGTTTGCGGCGCGTACTCGCGCACCATCTGACCGAAGCGGGCTATCAAGTACTCACGGCGGCGAACGGCAAAGAAGGCTTAGAGGTATTCACCAGCCAGCAAGTGGAGATGGTCATCACCGATATTCAGATGCCGGAGTTGAGCGGCCTTGAATTGATGCGGCGCATCACGGTGATGAGTCCCGACGTGATCGTACTGGTGATTACCGCCTTCGGCTCGATTGAAACCGCCGTCGAAGCGATGAAGCTCGGCGCTTTCGATTACATCACGAAGCCTTTCAACCGCGAGGAACTGTTGCTGACGGTCTCGAAGGGGCGGCAATACACTGAACTGATGCGCGAGAATCGCTCGCTCAAGCAGTTCATCGAAAGCCGTTTCTCGCTCGACAGCATCATCGGCAATTCCAGCGCGATGCAGCGCGTTTTCAACCTCGTCCAGAAAGTCGCGCCGACCGATCT
>JANOWX010001188.1:0-9584 GCA_031418175.1 Acidobacteriota bacterium
CTTCTTCAGGCGTTTGGGCTTGAAGTACCTGTGACCTGCAGAGTCTCCGGCGAAGGCCGCCGGGAAAGCCGGATGCGGGAAATCTGCACGTCCGGTTTGACGAGGGGGGAGGCGGAAACCCTCCCCTACTCTACTGTTGAACGCGCCGTTGCCGTCGCTATTGGCTTTCCTCTTCGCCCTCTTCCGCACCGCCTTTCGTGCGATTGGGCCGCTTGATCTCGAACTTATCCAACCGGTATTGCATTGTGCGAAACGAGAGGCCCAATAGCTTCGCCGCGCGTGTGATGTTCCAGCCGGTCTGCTCCATCGCTTGAATCAACAGCGAACGTTCCAGTTCTTCAAACGAAATGCCTTCGGCGGGCAGCTTGAAGCCGCCGGTGGTTTCGGCTTGCACGGTGGCGCGGATTTCGACGGGCAGGTCTTCGACGGTGATTTCATCGCCCTCGGCCAAGAGCAGCGCGCGTTCGATGGCCGATTCGAGTTGGCGCACGTTGCCGGGCCAGGCGTAATCGAGGATCAAGCGGCGCGCGTCGTCGGCCAGCTTCATGGGTCGCGCGGCGTTGGCCGAATGTTTGCGCAGGAAGTGTGCGGTCAGCACCTTGGTGTCATCGCGGCGCTGGCGCAGGGGCGGGACGGTGATCGGGATGACGTTGAGGCGGTAATAGAGGTCTTCACGGAAGCGCCCGTCTTTGACCATCGCTTCCAGGTCGCGGTTGGTGGCGGCCAGCACGCGCACGTCAACTTTGATTGCGCGCGAGCCGCCGACGTGGGTGACTTCTTTTTCCTGCAAAACGCGCAAGAGTTTGGCCTGCATGCTGACGTTGATCTCGCCGATTTCATCCAGAAAGAGCGTGCCTTTTTCGGCGATTTCAAAGAGGCCTTTTTTCTCGACGTGCGCGCCGGTGAACGAACCTTTCTCGTGGCCGAACAATTCCGATTCGAGCAGGTTTTCGTTGATGGCGGCGCAGTTGACGGCCTGGAAGCGTTCGCCCGCGCGCGGGCTGGCTTTGTGAATGGCGCGGGCGATGCGCTCTTTGCCGGTGCCGGATTCGCCGCGAATGAGCACGGTCGAGGGCGAGGGCGCGACTTTGACGATCATCTTTTTGACGCGCTCCATGACTTCCGAAACGCCGATGATCTCTTCATCCACGGCGCGCATCTGGGCGACGGCTTTGCTTACGACTTCGAGCAGCTTGGCGCGGTCTAGGGGTTTGGCTAAGTAATCAAAGGCGCCGCTACGCAAGGCTTCTTTGACCGTTTCGATGGAGCCGTGCGCGGTCATCAGGATGACGGGCAGCGAGCTGTCGAGTTGGGAAATCTCGTTGAGCAACTCAATGCCGTCCATGCCGGACATCTTCAGATCGGTCAGCACCAGATCGAAGCTTTCGTGCTTGAAGGTGCGCAGGGCTTCCTGGCCGGACGCGGCGGTTTTGATGTCGTAAAGCGGATTGCCTTCGGCGTCGCGTTCGCCTGAGAGGATCAGTTGCAGGATGTCGCGTTGGTTCTTTTCGTCGTCCACGATCAGGATGCGTTTTGCCATTGCGTTCGCCCTTATGAATTCGAGATTTGAAATTGGAGATTACGGTACATCGGAGGATGTAAATGCGAGGTACAAGATAGGCGAAGTGCCGCGGTTTCTGCAATTGCTGAGTGCACGATATGGAATAGCAGGGTCAGTCGAGTTTGGTTTCGCGTGGCAGCGTGACAGTAAACGTCGTCCCGTGGCCGGTCTCACTGGCGACGCTGATCTGGCCGCCGTGCTCTTCGATAATCTTTTTGGTGAGCGGCAAGCCGAGGCCGATGCCGGTCTCTTTGGTCGAATAGTACGGTTCAAAAATCTGTTCCAGGTTCTCAGCAGCGATGCCGGGGCCGTTGTCGGCGAATTCGATGCGCAGGTGTGAATTGTTTGGGTGCAGCGTGACGTTGAGCGCGCCGCCGTCGGGCATGGCTTGGACGGCGTTGATCATCAGGTTGGAAAAGCAGGTCTTGATCTGTTCGTAATCGGCTTGGAATTTGGTGTCAACGCTATTGGGGCCGTTGGCGCTGGCGATGCTGACCTGCACGCCTTGCTGTTCGGCTTGGGCTTTGACCAGCGCGCCGACTTCTTCGATCAACACCTGCGCGTCCAATTCGCGCGGCTTCAAACGGGCCGGGCGGCCATAGCTGAGGAAGTCGCTGACCAGACTGTTCAAGCGCTGAATCTCTTCTTTGATCGTGGTCGTGATCTGCAGGAATTCGGCGCGGCGCTCGTCCGTGGGCGCGCAGGCGGCTTGCAAATGATCAATCGAGAGGTTCATGAAATTGAGCGGATTGCGAATCTCGTGCGCGATGCCCGAGGCCAGGCGGCCCACCACGGCGGAGCGTTCGGCGCGTTGCAATTGCTCTTCGAGGTCGCGGTTGCGGCGCAAGCCGGTGAGCATTTCGTTGAAGGTGGCCGAGAGCGTGCTGATTTCTTGCGGGCCTGAAACGGTCACATCGAAATTCAACTGGCCGGCGGTGACGCGTTGGGCCGCGCGCGCCAGTTCGGTGACCGGGCGGGTGAAGCGCTGGCTGAAAAGCGCCAGGGCAACAATCAGCAACAACCCCAGCACGGTGAAGGCGAGGCTGCGGTCTCGTTCAGCGGCTTCCTTGACGCGTTTGAGCCGTTTGAGCGAGATGACAATCAGGATGTCGCGGATTTTGCCTTTGTCGGTTTCGATGGAAAATTTGACCGAGCGGCTCTCATCGGCGCTGAGCATGTCGGCATCGAGTTTGACATCGCCGGGCGCGAAAGTAGGGATGTCGGCGTAGCTCGATTTCGTGCCGATGTCTTGTTTGTCGGTGCTGTCAATGATCTCTTTGGTTTGGGCGTCTACGATCAAAATATGTTTGATGACGCTTTCAGCATCCACCGGCAAACTGCCGGGTTGGCCGGTGTTGACGATCTCGTAAAGATTTTTGCCCTCGGCCAAAGAACGGTAACTGAGGTCAATCGCCAGGATGATGGCTTGAAAGTATTCGTCCACCTGCCCGGTCGTGCGCCGTTCCAGCCGTTGATTGATGAGCGAAATGACCAGCGCCGTCAACAACAGCATCGCCGTGATAAACGCAACCAGTTGCGCGCGAAAGCTGGGTAGCAGTTTGAAGAGTGTGCGGGAGAGCATAAGGCCTAGCCGGTTGGTGGTGGCGTTAGAGTTTGGCGAGCAGTTTGCGCGCCTTCTCTTGCATGTTGCGATCGGCGCGGTTGCGCGGGGCCGCCTGGATTAGCTCGTTCAATTGGCGGCGCGCGTCCTCTTTGCGGCCGTTTTCCTGATACGCCTGGGCCAGCGCGTATTTCAACTCCAGGTTGCGCGGGGCGGCTTTTACACCTTCTTCCAACCGCGTGAGCGCGCGTTTGACGCTGCCGCCCAGCAGGCGCGGCAACCGGCGGTCGAGTTCGCCCAGCGCCAGATAGGCGCTGCCATCCGCGTAAGCCGCGTTCAACCGCAAGACCGTCTCCATCTCGGCGCGAATCTTTTTGACCGTGGCCAACGCGCTGAATGCGCCTTTGACTTCGCTGTAGCCGCCGTAATTCGCGCCCAGCCAGAAATGCCCTTCGACAGCGTTTGGCAATTGGGCGACGGCGCGCTGGGCGTAGCCAATGCCGCTCTCGAAATGTTTGAGCTTGCCGGCCTTGGCTTCATCGCCCGCGTAATAACGCGCGCGGGCCGCGCGCCAGAGCCATTGATAATTGTTGCCGTCACGCTCAAGCGCCTTTTCGATCACAGCCAGCGCCTGTTGATCGCGGCTGGCGTCATCGCCAAGAGTGAACAGCCGGTCGGCTTCCTGAAATGTTTGCGCGGGCGCGGCGCAAACAAGCAATACGGCTAGCACGGCGGCGCGCAACAGGTTACGAAACAGGTTGCGAAACAGGTTGCGAAACATGGATGGCATAGCGGGCACAAGCTAACAATTGGCTGTCGGTTTCGCAAGATTGGCTTTTGGATCAGGCGTCTGACCAACAAGTACTGAAAGGTTAAGCACGATCACCCAAATGCAATGCGGCGATGCCGCCCGACAAATTGTGATAGCGCACGTTCATGAAGCCCGTCTGGCGCATCAGTTCGGCCAGCCGTTGCTGATCGGGAAAGTTGCTGACCGATTGCGGCAAGTAGGTGTAAGCGCCGCGCGACCCTGAGAGCAGCGCGCCGATGCGCGGCAGGATGTGGTGGAAGTAGAAGGCGAAAGCTTCGCGGAAGCCGGGCAGGAGCGGGCGCGAGAATTCCAGAATGGCTGCGCGTCCACTGGGTTTCAATACGCGATAGATTTCAGCCAAGCCGCCCGGCACGTTTTCGAGATTGCGCAAGCCGAACGCGACCGTAACCGCATCGGCGCAAGTGTCGGCGAAGGGCAGATACAAGGCGTCGGCTTCGGCCAGGGAAGCGCGTTGAGCGCGCTGTTGTGCCAGCTTGCCGTTGCCAATGACCAGCATTGGATGGCAGAAATCGGAGCCGATGACGCGCGCGTGTTGCGCCAGTTCGAGCGTCAAATCCGCCGTGCCGCAACACAGATCAAGCGCCAGCGCATTGGGCCGCGCCAGCACATCCGCCAGTTGTTTGACGGTGAAGCGCCGCCAGCGTTTATCAATGTTGAGCGAGAGCAGGTGATTGAGCCGGTCGTAGCTGGGCGCGATTTGCGCAAACATCGCCTGCACGGCACTGCCTTTGGCGGTGTTGAATTGCGGGTTGGGAATGTCGGTGCTGATGGGTTTGGCCATGCTGTAAGCGAACAGAAACAACCAGGCATTTAGACAGGATTGACAGGATTGCCGGGCGGATTTACAGAATTCAAAACAACGCAGGCTTGCCCGAGCAGTTCAATCTGTCTAGTCCTGCTTGTTTTTAGAACTGGGATTTCAATTCATTGACACGGCCCAGTGCGACGACGGTCAGTGCGTTGGCTTCGAGCAAACGTTTGGCGACGCGCTGCAATTCGGCGGCGGTCAGGTCGCTGATGTTCTTGTTCAACGTCAGCGGCCAGTTTTTCGCCAAGTTGAACGCTTCGATGTCGCGCAACGATTGTTCGATTGGGTAGGCGGCGAATTCAGAGTTTAACGCGGCCTTGGCGGCGGCGAGTTCATCCGTCGTAATTTCAGCCGTGGCCAACGCGGCGAAAGCATCCGTGACCTGGCGCGATAACGCTTGCGCCTGCTCGGCTGCCGCAGTGGCCGTGAAATAGAAGGGCGCGGCCAGCACGCGTTCAGGGTGTTGAATGGTTACACCTGCGACCCCGGCGCGTTTGAGGCGGGCCGCGAGCACGCGCGCCAGCACTTCGACCGCCAGATAATCGCCCTCGGTCAAACGCACGCCCAACACACCGCCGCGCAATTCCACCGGCGCGGCCTCGGCGGCTTCGACCTTGACGAAGTTGAGTTGCTCGACGCGGGCCGGCGCGCGAAAGGTCGGTTGCACAATCGCGCCTTTGAGCCAGCCGCCAAAGAAGGTCTTGAACGTGCGCATGATGCGTTCGTGTTTGACCGGGCCGGTCACGACCGCAAAAGCGTTGTTGCCCATGTAAAAACGTTTGTGAAAATCGTAAAGGTCGCCCTGCTTCATCCCCGTGATGGTTGGCGTGCTGCCAATCAAATTGTGGCCGTATGGGTGCACGCCATAAAGCGCGCGCAGAAAGGCTTCATCCGCGCGTTCGGCCAATGTCGGCTGCGCTGTTTTGAGTTTGTCGAGCGTATCTTGCTGGGCTTTTTTGAAGGCATCGGGGCGGATGTTTTCGACAATCAGCAAGCGCGCCAGGATTTCCATCACGGCGTCGAAACTGCCCGGCGGGCTTTCGATATGAAACCAGGTTGTGTCTGCCGTGACGCCCCAAGCGAGTTTGGCGTTGAGCGATTCAAATTCTTCTTTGACGCGCGGATTGACGGCCATCAGGGCCGCTTGCGTGAGCGTGGCGAGGCCGGTCTTGTCGGTTAAATCGAACAGCGCGCCCGCGCGCAACACGACCTCGCATTTCAGCACTGGTTCACTTACGCGTTCGAGCGAAATGATCTGAAAGCCATTGAGCAAATTGTCGCGGCGCACCTCGCTGAAAGGCGTGGCCGGTGGGGGCGTGATGGGCGCCAGTGGAGTCTTGTTGTCTTTTTTTTGGGCGCGCGCATTGGCCGCGCACAAGCCGGCCAACAAGGCGGCCAACAGGGCAAACGAGAGCAGCTTCGAGAATGACATAGCAGTGAACTCGGTTCGATTGATGATGCCTGAAAAAGGGAAGCGGGAGTGTACCGGTCACGCCGCAGCAGCGTCAACCAGCCATTTTGGCAGCACAAAATTGCCAGCGGTAGAACGGATTGGGTAGCGGCTCTTGCGAGATACGAGCCAGCCGCAAAAAGGCACAAGAGGCGCAAACCAACTCAAAGTCTTCAACTCCTTTTGCGGCCTTTGCGCTTTATTGTGGCTACGTGAGACCTAACGTTGCTGCTTCGGATCAAGCCATTCGCGCAATCCATCGCCCACAAAATTAAACGCCAGCACCGTCAGCATCACCGCCAACCCCGGAAAGATCAGCAAGTGCGGCGCGATGGTCAGGAAGTTGCGCGCGTCATTCAACATCGCGCCCCAACTGGCCGCTGGTGGCGGCACACCCAAGCCGAGGAAGCTCAAAGACGCTTCAGAAAGCACCGCGCCCGCCATCCCCAGACTGGCCTGCACAATCAGCGGCTGAATCGCGTTGGGCAGGATGTGGCGCACGATCAACCGCAGGTCATTCGCGCCCAACGCGCGCGCGGCGGTGACGAAATCGTATTCGCGCACTTTCAACACCTGCCCGCGTATCAGTCGCGCATAGCCGACCCAGCCGATCACCGACAACGCCAAAATCAGATTGCCCAGGCTCGGCCCCAGGAAAGCCACCATCGCAATCGCCAGCAAAATGCTGGGGAACGACATAAATACGTTGAAGACGAAACCGGAGAGAATGCGGTCTACCCAACCGCCGTAAAAGCCCGAAATCGCGCCGATCAGCACGCCGATCAACGCCGAGATCAATACGACCGTCACGCCCACACGCATCGAAATCCGCGCGCCGTGCATGATGCGCGACAACACATCGCGCCCCAGGTCATCAAGGCCCAGCCAATGCGCGCGGCTCGGTTGCAAGCGCTCTTCGGTCGGCAGATCGCGGCTCATGGGCAACTGCTCCGCCGGGTCGTAAGGCGCGAGCAACGGCGCAAAGATAGCCGCCAGAAAGAAGACGGTGATGATGAATAAGCCAATTTTGCCGAGACGATTCATAGGAAAGGGATGAGGGCTGAAGGATGAGGGCTGAAGGAAAGTTTCATCCCCCATCCCCCATCCCTCATCCCGTATTTTTATTCAACTTTGATACGCGGGTCGAGCAGCCGATACGCCAGATCGGTCAGCAGATTGGCGGCGATATACGTCACTGCGATCACCAGGATGCAGCCCTGCACCAACGGATAGTCGCGCGCATTGATGGCGTCCACCGTCAAGCGCCCCAAGCCCGGCCAACTGAAAATCGTTTCGGTGATGATCGCGCCCGCCAGCAATACGCCGAATTGCAGACCCAACACCGTGACGACCGGGATCAGCCCGTTTTTCAGCACGTGTTTATAAACGACCCAATTCTCGCTCAAGCCCTTGGCACGCGCCGTGCGGACGTAATCTTCGCCCAACTCTTCGATCACGCTCGAACGCACCATGCGCGTCAGAATCGCCGACAGCGCCGCGCCCATCGTGACCGCCGGCAGAATCAGGTATTCGATTCCGCCGCGCCCTGACACCGGAAACAAATCCAGCTTCAACGCGAACACATAAATCATCAGCGGCCCCAACACGAAGCCCGGCGTACTGATGCCCAACAGCGCAACGACCGACGCGATGTTGTCAATCCACCGCCCTTGATGCCGCCCCGCTGTCACGCCCAACGGAACGGCGATGAACAAGGCGACCACCAATCCGGCCAGCGTCAATTCCAGCGTCGCCGGGTAGCGCGCCAGGATGCGTTCAAGCACCTTCTCTGTAGGGTTATTCAAGCTGACACCCAAATCGCCCCGCACCACGCCGCGCCAGTAATTGACGTATTGTTGCCCCAACGGCAGATCGAGTCCGAGTTTGTGTTTGAGTTCGGCGACCTGCGCCTGCGTTGCGTTATCGCCCAGCGCATTGCGCACCGGATCGCCCGGCACCAGATGGATCAGCAAAAAGACGAGCGACACCACCGCCCAAACGACCGGGAGCACAAAGAGCAGGCGTTTGAAGATAACCAGCAGGAGGTTGCGCATGGCGCGGATGATATAAAACTCAGGCTCGATACACCACGCAGAAAAGCGAAGAATTCCTCTTCCGTAACATCCAAATCCGCGCGCGCTTGCGTAAGCATATAAAAGTAAATTCTCGCTCCCCCTGTCCGAACTCGTATCGCCCAACAAGGCGGTCTTACACACGTCGCGCAAGCGGCTTAACACGAATGGGAGGAACTATGAAACAGAAACAGAAAGTCGTCAGATGGACATTGGCTCTTTTATTCTCGGTTGCACTGCCAGTCGTGCTCAGCAACTGGCAACTCTTTGAAGTCTCGGCTAATCACCCTGTACTGGTGGAGGGCGAGCAGGATTTTGATGGCGATAGTTTGGTGGGTCTGGCTGAGGATGCCGATAACGGCAATGACCGCGTTTTTGGCACGATCAATGCGGCGCTCGGAGCGGCGCAAGGCGGGGCCAATCAAAACGGGCGCGTCACCATCGTCACCTCCGGGCGTTTCCGCGAAGTGGTGGTCATTACCAGCGTCGGCGGCAACACCACGCTCGAAGGCGCGCCCGGTGTCGAAGCCAACATTGACGCCGTGATTGCGGGTGACCGCTCCAATCAATTTCCCGCGACGACCAATGCGACGGCGCAAGCCGCACCCGGCATCGTTATTGACGCCGCCGCCAATCGCACGGTCACTTTGCGCAACCTGGTCAGCCGCAACTGGACGGACGGCATCCGCATTCGCGGCAATTCGCGCGTGTTGCTCGATAACGTGCGCCTCGAAGGGAACAGCAACAACGGCATTGATGTTTCCGGCAATGCCCGGGTGGCGATCAGCAATTCGGCTGTCAGTTTCACCGGCTTTCGCGCGGGCGCGACCGGCGATTTCCCCAGCGCCGCCAATCAACCCAATCCCGGCGTCGGCATCAACTTCCGCGAGAGTGCGCGCGGCTCGGTGGCCTTCTCGACGGTCAATGGCAACTTCGCGGCGGGCCTTTCAAATACGACCGGCAATCCTGCTGCCATTACCATTCTGATGATCAATGCCTTTGACAATAACCCTGATTTTGCTGGACTCCGCCCACCCATTGGCTCAGTTCCTGGCGTCACTCTGCCGGGCCTCCCCGGTCGGAACTTCCAGGATGACAAGTAAGGAGCGTGCAAAGGAGCTCCCTTGTAGTGGCGAATTTATTCGCTTGGTGACGGCACAAATAAATTCGTTACTACAAGGAAATACCTAATTCGCTGCCAGTTGGAGAAAGGGCAAACTCACAGTCTGCTTCATTGCTCACGCAACTCAGCCTGGCTGTGTGTGAACTCACGTCAGCAGGGGGTAAAAAAATTAGCGGG